>JAQVEY010000006.1 GCA_028697515.1 Bacteroidales bacterium
TTTTAATATCAATCTTTTCTTTGACAATTTCAGCTACTTTCTCTGCGGGAATTCTTTCTTGAATCATTGTGTCACGATAGCGAATAGTTACTGTCTTATCTTCCAATGACTGATGATCAATAGTTATACAAAATGGCGTTCCAATTGCATCCTGACGGCGATATCGTTTACCAATGGAATCTTTCTCTTCATACATGCAGTTCATATCAAATTTTAAATCGTCCTTTATTGTTCTGGCCAATTCTGGCAAACCGTCTTTTTTAACTAACGGAAGGACTGCAACTTTGACTGGAGCAAGAGGCACAGGAAAATTTAATACAACGCGAGTTTCTTCTCCAACTTTTTCTTCTTGATAGCATGCTGATAGTAATGAAAGGAAAGTTCTGTCTAAGCCTAGCGATGTTTCTACCACATAAGGTACATAACTTTCACCCGATTCATTATCGAAATATTGTATCTTTTTACCTGAGAAATTTTGATGTTGAGTAAGATCAAAATCGGTACGGGAATGAATGCCTTCTAGTTCTTTAAAACCAAATGGAAAATCGAATTCTATGTCAAAAGCGGCATTTGCATAATGTGCAAGTTTATCATGGGCATGCCAGCGGTATTTTGCTGGATTAATGCCCATTGCCATATGCCATTTAATACGCTTGTCTTTCCAAGTCTCAAACCACTTCAATTCCTCTCCCGGTTTTACAAAATACTGCATCTCCATTTGTTCAAATTCCCTCATACGGAAAATAAATTGTCGAGCAACAATCTCATTGCGGAAAGCTTTACCAATTTGTGCAATTCCGAATGGTATTTTCATTCTTCCTGTTTTCTGAACATTAAGATAATTTACAAAAATACCCTGAGCAGTTTCTGGACGCAAATATATTGTGTTTGCACCTTCGGCTACTGATCCAAGTTTAGTGTCAAACATTAGGTTAAATTGACGAACTTCAGTCCAATTTTTTGATCCCGATACAGGACATACAATTCCCAAATCAATTATTACTTGACGCACTTTTTCGAGGTCATTTGCCTCAAGTGCACTAAAAAATTCTTTCCTTACAGATTCTATTTTTTGAGCGTATTCCATCACTCTCGGATTTGTTGTCCTATATTGATTTTCATCAAAAGTGTCACCAAATCGTTTAGCAGCTTTATCAACTTCTTTTTCAATTTTATCGTTAATCTTTTCGAGATAATCTTCGACTAAAACATCAGCACGATATCTTTTTTTTGAATCTTTATTGTCTATAAGAGGATCATTAAATGCATCAACATGACCTGATGCTTTCCAAATCGTAGGATGCATAAAAATTGCAGAATCTATTCCCACAACCTCCTCATTTAACTGGGTCATGGCTTTCCACCAATATTCTTTTATGTTGTTTTTAAGTTCAACGCCGTTTTGTCCATAATCATATACAGCACTAAGTCCATCATACAATTCGGATGATTGAAAAATGAAACCATATTCCTTAGAGTGAGCAATAATTTTTTTGAAAAGATCTTCCTGTATCATATCCTTATCTGTTAAATAAAATCCCTAATTGAAAAACTGGGCAAAAATACAAATCATTTTTATTATAATGTGCCCCTAAAAAAATAACTTGTGAAGTAAATGCAATTTTATCGCTCATCATATAGTCTAAACTAAGCATAGGATATCCTACCCATGCTTTGTAGCTGTAATAATCAGCATTTGTAAGGTTTACTCCGTTTTGTGTTTGAATGTGTAAGTTTTTTAACTTTCCCCTTCCCAAACTTAAGCCTGCACAGAAACGCAGTTTATTTTTATGATATGTATAACCTATCATCGGACCTCCATAACCTAAACTAATGTAAGAATTATCCGATCCTATTGACGAATATTTTGTTTTTTGACTTCCTCCGACTATTCCAATAAAAAACTGCTCTTTTATATAGAATCTTAATATACCACCAATTCCAAAACCTAGTCTTTCAATCTTTTGATATTGGTTTTCAGCTATTGTATATCCAGGTTGTAGAAATAACATACCACCACTATATAATTGTGCCTTTTCTTGCGAAAAACACGATATATTAATAATGATAATTGTACAAAGTAATAACAGCTTTTTCATTATCTGTTACCACTTTTGTTCTGAGGTAGATTTGGATCGCTGTCAATAAGAATATCAGTCTGTCTTCCACCGTGAAACATTGCCTGAAAAGTAATATTCCCTTTTTGATCGTAATATGTTGATTTACCTTCTTTTATGCCATTTTTATAATTAACTTCAGACTCAATAGGTCCAAAATCATAATATGTTTGCCACTCTCCATCAGGCTTATCCATTTTGTAATTCTCTACTTTTACAATATCCCCGTTGATATTTCTATACACAAATTTACCGTTACGTTTGCCTTCATAATATACGCCTGAAATAATCTCAGTTCCTTTTATGCTATAGGTTTTATATGGACCATTTAATACAGAGGTAGTCTTATTTTTTATGCTAAAATCATCTTCTGATTTTATTTCAATGAGTTTGTAAGTTTCTTCAAGTTGCTTCTTTCCGTTGGGATACCAGAAATAATTCTTGCCTGCAATAAGTCCATTTTTATAATCAATTACAGACTTTTTTTGTCCATTTTCATGAAAAGTTGACCATGTTCCTGTCAAAACACCTAAATCATAATTTCCTTGCATAGCTAATGTTCCATCATCATACCACTCTTTCCATTCGCCAACTTCAAAATCATTTTCAAAATTTCCCTCTCTGAATTTGTTGCCATTTTCAAAAAAAACATTCCAAACGCCATCTTTTAAACCTTTTGTATAGTCAACTTCTTTCCAAATTTTTCCGTTTGAATACCAAAATGTCCATCTGCCTTCCATTTTTCCTTTTATGTAATTGCCTTCATTTCCTTTTGTTCCGTCACTGCGCCAGTATGTCCACAATCCATCTTGTAAATCATTGACGAAATGTCCGTCTATATCTTTTATGCCATCATCAAACCAAAAATGAGCTTCTCCGTTTAATTTACCTTCTATATAGTTGAGCTCTGATTGCTTTTCCCCATTTTCGTAATATTTTGTTTGTAAGCCATGCCTTAGATCATTTAAATAGTTATGAGTACTTCTAATTTGACCAGATGGATACCAGTAGGTCCAAACCCCTTCTCTCTTTCCGTCAATTATTTTCCCTTCCATTTCTTTATTTCCATCAGCATTCCAGAAAATGTTCATACCTGTTTCGAAACTAATTTCACTCTTTTTGTTGCCGTTTTCGTACCATTCGTACCAAATACCAACGCTTTCTCCATTATTATAGTTACCCTCTGAAGCTTTTTTTCCATTTTCATGATAATATGTCCACAAACCATGCTCTAAACCATTTTCTAGTTTTCCTTCTGACTTCTTTTGTAAATTATCATAGTATGTGGTCATTTCTCCATTGCCATCTGTTACTGTTTGCTTACCAGTAGCAGTATAGAATGAGTTTATTTTTATTAGGATACCTTTTTTGTAAAATACCTCAGACTGTAATTTTCCGTTTTCATAGTAATGATGCCAGATACTATCTTTATAGTTACTGTGATAATATCCTTTAATTGAAGGATTGCCGTTTTGATAGTTTTCTACAAACTCACCATGTCTTTCGTTTCCCCAGTAATTATACTCTTCCTTAATTTTACCATCAGGATAATAGACTTTATTGAGCCCGTGTAATACATCTTTATAAAACTCAACTTCAGCCATAATCTTTCCATCTGGGGACCAGTATTTCCACGTTCCGGATTTTTGTCCCATATGAAGTGTTCCTTCTTCTTTAATATTACCGTTTTGATAATATATTTTTTCTGTTGTATATTCCTGAGAAATTGTATAACAACTTATTAAGATAAATAAGAAAAAAATATTTCTTTTCATTTATGGCATGTTTTTTATTATCACACAAAAATAGTATTTGTATAACAATATTTTGAGTGTGATTATTTTATCTTACAAACAAAAAAATTAACAATAACTAAAGTATTGAATATCAAAGGCTTATAATGTGGTTTTGTATTTAATATTGTGTTTTTAATATAGAATTAGAAAAAAAAATTGGTAAAACATAAATTCTGTATTAAATTTGTTGATAATTTGTTGATAAAAAAACAAAGTGATGAAAATTTATACTTCTATTATTATCGTGATTTTAGTATTATTTACTGGAATAAAAGCAATTTCTAGTGAAATGATATTAAAGGGGATATATCAGGGTAAGGATTTGTACATTATGAATCCTATGCTTGATGCGGGTGAGGAATATTGTGTTTTCGAGGTTTTAATAAATAACGAAAAATACAATGAAGTGATAAATTCCAGTGCTTTTCGAATAAGTTTGGATTATGCGGGCTTACAATTTGGGCAAGAGTATGTTGTTACAATCAGACATCATGAATTTTGCACTCCAAAGCTGGTAAATCCAGAAGTACTTAAACCTCTCTGTACATATGAAATAATTTCTCATGAGTTAGGCTACGATAATGTATTAAGATTTATTACCGCTAATGAATCAGGTAAGCTTACTTTTTATGTTGAAGAATTCAGATGGGGTAAGTGGCTCGAAATTGGCCAGATTCCTGGAGAAGGCGGCCCTGGTAACAGATCATATTCACTAAAAACGTATCCATTTAATGGAGAAAATAGATTTAGAATTTATCAGATAGATCATTTAAAAAGAAAATTCTATTCAGATGAAATTGTTTATACGATTAATAAAGAACCTATTAGAGTTATGACAAAACTAAGTAGTGTATCTAAAGAAATAGTTTTTAGTGAAAATACTAGTTATGAAGTAATTAATGAGTTTGGTGAAGAAATGATTACTGGAGTAGGAAATGTTGTTAATGTATCAAAACTTGATAAAGGTCAATATTTCCTTAATTATGAGAATGAATACACTCTGTTTATTAAGCGATAAATGGAATTGATATATATATAAGAGGTATATTTTATACCTCTTTTTTTATTATATAAAATGAGTAGATAATGAATTTAGCGAACTATAGAGCTGAAATCTTTAATAAAATTTCAAATGAGAAATTCGAAGAGCTTGCAATTTTTGCATTCAAAT
Source organism: Bacteroidales bacterium (assembly GCA_028697515.1). Taxonomy (GTDB): domain Bacteria; phylum Bacteroidota; class Bacteroidia; order Bacteroidales; family ML635J-15; genus Bact-19. Next base: position 5,085 of record JAQVEY010000006.1, read on the forward strand.
ATCAATTTAAGAACAATTGTATCTATAGGGAATATTGTGATTATTTAAATGTTAATCCAAATAAGATAAAAAAAATAGAGGATATTCCTTTTTTACCAATTTCATTTTTCAGAACACAAAAAGTTGTTTCGGGGGATTATGATCAATATACAATTTTCAGATCAAGTGCGACTACAGGTGCAAACTCATCTAAGCATTACGTTGCCGATACTAATTTATATGAGAACTCATTTGTTGAAGCATTCAAATATTTTTATGATAATCCCGAAAACTATGTGATACTTGCATTACTTCCTTCATACATTGAGAGAAAGGATTCGAGTCTTGTTTATATGGTAAATGGATTTTTGAAACGAGAAAAAGCTAAAGGAGGATTTTACCTTAATGATTTTGAAAATCTTTATAACGAAATTATCAAACTTGAAGAAGAAAAAAACAAATATATTTTATTGGGAGTTAGTTTTGCTTTATATGATTTTGCAATGAAATATAATTTAAATTGTAATTGTGGGATAATTATGGAGACTGGTGGCATGAAGGGGCGAAGAAAAGAACTGACTCGAGTGGAACTTCATAATATTTTATGCAAATCTTTTGGTGTTTCGGAAATCCATTCGGAATTTGGTATGACAGAGTTACTGTCACAAGCATATTCAAAAGTTGATGGGCTGTATAATTGTCCTCCATGGATGAGGGTTTTTGTTCGGGAAACCTCAGATCCATTAACAATAAGTAATTGTGGTAGTGGCGCATTAAATATTATCGATCTTGCAAATATAAACTCGTGTTGTTTTATTGAAACATCGGACCTAGGAACAGTTTATTCTAATGGCTCATTTACAGTCACAGGTCGTTTCGATATAGCTGAGGTAAGAGGCTGTAATCTTATGGCAATTTAATTTTAGAAAGTATTTATTTTATAGTAAGAGGAATCTTATTTATCCTATTGATATGTCTTCCTCCTTCAAATTTGGTATTGAGAAATTTCTCAACTATCATTATAGCAATCTCATTTGTTATAAATCTTGCCGGAAGAGAACAAATATTTGCATCATTATGTAAACGCGCAAGTTCTGAAATTTCAGGACTCCAACATAATGCACTTCTAATACCCTGATGTTTGTTGACAGTCATATTTATACCATTGCCGCTGCCACAAATAGATATGCCCAAATCACAGGTTTTGTTTTCGACAGCCTCAGCAAGTGGATGTGCAAAGTCTGGATAATCGCAACTTTCTTCAGAATTTGTTCCAAAATTGATTGTCTTATAGCCTTTTGTGTTTAGAAATTCGATTAAAAAGTTCTTCAGTTTAAAACCGGCGTGATCACATGCAAGTCCAATAGTTTTCATTTTCTAGATTTTTTAAAGTTATTTTTTAACCAACCCGGAGTAATTATTGCTCCAATTATTAAATAAGGATAATATGTTACTAATCTCCATACTAATGCCATAATGACTGTAAATCCAGCAACAGGAACGAAATCAGCCATATAAGTCGTAAATACTGTCTCTACAAATCCACTTCCTCCCGGTGTGGGCATGACTAACATTAGTAACCACATAACCAGTTGTCTTGCAAAAATAAGGAAATGTTCAAAAATAGTAATAGTCTCATCTCCCGACTCTATTGAAACCATCATTGCAAGTAGAAGAAAATTAAGTACAAAATATCTTGCCGTCCATGATATAAATGTTGCTGAAACTGATTTTAGCCAAAAGATAAAATTTTTTCGTTTCAATTCTTTGTTAGCAATAATAAAATCTTTAGCCATTTTTTCGGCACCTTCATTCCATTTTCTAAGAAAACGAAGTCTAAAAATAGATTTTACTAACTTGGCGAAAAACTGAGGTTTTATAAATAAAGAGTATGCCATCAACAAAGTCCAGCTTAGTTTTAAACAATACCCTATTAGTGCAAAAACCAACAAATTATTATAGATAAAGCCGGCTTTGTCAGTTGGAAACAGTTGTGTATATGAGAAAATTAAAACAATTGATGGAAACATTATGGTAAAATATAACTCATCTAAAAATGATGTTGCCATTACTATTGACGTACTTTTGCCAACGCTTAGCCCTTCTTTCCAAAGGAAAATAGTTGCTATTGCTGTTCCTCCAACTGCCGAAGGAGTAATCGCAGATCCAAACTCCCATAAAAATACAATCTTTATACATTGCAACCATGTTAATTCTCCGCTCGATAATATTCTCATTCTTAAAATGTAACCCAAATCACGGAAAAATAACATGCCAAAAGCACATAGAATAAATAAAAAACTTAACTGAGTTATAGCAAATAATGAAAAATCGATTTTATTAAAATCGCGATAAACAAACAATGATACAATCACTAATCCGATTATTGCTGGGAGTATTGCTCTATTTGATTTGAAATTATTTAAACTATTCTTATCAAGCTTTTGCATAAATACAAAATAAAACTATTTATTACGATTATCAATAATAAAAGATTAAAATTGATTATTTTTAAGGCAAAATTTGATTATGGATTTTATAGCGATTATTCCTGCAAGATATGCATCAACACGATTTCCGGGCAAACCATTGATAAATATTAATGGTAAAACCATGGTGCATAATGTTTATATTCAGGCTAAAAAAGTATTCAATGATGTGTATGTCGCTACTGATGATGATAGAATTTATAATGCTGTTATTGATTTTGGTGGAAAGGTTGTAATGACTAAGCGTAAGCATAAGAGTGGCACCGACAGATGCGCTGAAGCAATCGAGAAGATTGAAGAATTAGATGGAAGAAGTTGGGATGTGATTGTAAATATTCAGGGAGATGAGCCATTTATTAAAACTGAACAACTCACAGAAATAAAAAAATGTTTTAAACAGAAGAAAAATCAGATAGCAACATTGGTTAAACCCATAAACAACAAAGATGATATTTTCAATCCAAATAAACCAAAAGTTGTTATTAATAATAAGAACGAGGCAATTTATTTTAGTAGATTGCCAATACCATATCTTCGCGGTATAAATGAAAACAGATGGATTTCAAAACACTTGTATTATAAGCACATTGGACTATATGCATATCGTAGGGAAGTGTTGAAGGAAATAACTTGTTTAAAACCATCATTGTTAGAAATGGCAGAAAGTTTGGAGCAACTAAGATGGATAGAAAATGGGTTTAAAATAAAAGTGTCATTTACTGAACACGAAAGTATCTCAATTGATACCCCGAAAGATTTAGAAAGAATTAAACAAGTAGGATTATTGTAATGAATATTGCTGTTAATGCTAGGTTATTACTAAAGAATAAACTCGAGGGAATCGGTTGGTTTAGCTATGAAACTCTTAAAAGAATAACCAGAGAACATCCAGAGCATAAATTCTATTTTATTTTTGACAGGCCCCATAGTCCAGAGTTTGTTTTTTCTGATAATGTGATTCCAATTGTAGTTGGTCCACAAACAAGACATCCGATTTTATGGTATCTCTGGTTTGAATTTGTGATTCCACGCGTGTTAAAAAAAATAAATGCAGATATTTTTATTTCGACAGATGGGTTCATTTCGCTCAAAGCGAAGATTCCTCAAGTTAGTGTAATACATGATATTAATTTCGTACATAATCCTGAACAATTGCCATATTTTGTTCGCAAGTATTACAATTATTTTTTCCCAAAATATGCAAAAAAAGCTTCTAGTATTGGAACAGTTTCAGAATATTCTAAAAAAGATATTTGTGAAACATTTAATGTTAATCCAGATTTGATTACAGTTTGTTACAATGGTTCAAATTCTGTTTACTCTCCTTTGGATGAGGTCAATAAAAAAGAAGTAAAAGCTACATATACCCAAGATAAGGATTATTTTATATTTGTCGGTGCATTTACACCAAGGAAAAATATCCCAGGATTATTAAAATCATTTGAGATTTTTAAATCTTCCGGAGACTTTTCTCAAAAACTTGTCATTGTAGGATCAGAATTGCATACAACGGTTGAGATTAAAAACACATTGGAGGAAATGGTGTATAAGAATGATGTTATATTTACTGGAAGGCTTAATTTGGAATCTTTGCATAAATATCTTGGCTCGGCTTTAGCACTTGTTTACATTCCATTTTTCGAAGGATTCGGTATTCCTCTGGTCGAAGCAATGCATTGTGAAATCCCTATAATATCCGGTGATAGGACATCTCTTCCCGAGGTTGTAGGAGAAGCTGCCCTGATTTGTTCGCCGGAAGACCATAAAAAGGTAGCTTTTTTTATGACCGAAATAGTTAACAAACCAGAGTTAAGAGAGTCCTTAATTCTAAAAGCTAGAGTGCAGAGAGAAATGTTTTCATGGGATAAGTCTGCGCAAAGACTTTGGAATTGTATAGAAAAAGTAATTTGATTTATAATTGATGCTAAAATCGTTTTATGATAAAGATAAAATAGAAGCAGGTTGCGATGAAGCTGGAAGAGGATGCTTGGCAGGTCCTGTTTATGCAGCAGCAGTAATTCTTCCAAATGATTATAAAAACAAAATTTTGAATGATTCAAAACAATTGACTGAGAAACAACGCGATAAACTAAGACCAGAAATCGAAAAGGAAGCTGTTTCATGGGCTGTAGCATTTGTTGATAATACCGAAATTGATAAGATTAATATCCTGAACGCTTCAATTTTAGCCATGCACAAAGCAATTGAACAACTTAAGCTCAAACCTGAATTATTACTGATTGATGGAAATAGATTCAAACAATATCAGAATATAAATCATAAATGTATCGTCAAGGGAGACTCATTATATATGTCAATTGCTGCCGCTTCTGTACTTGCGAAAACTTATAGGGATGAATATATGTACAAATTACATATAGAATATCCAGAATATTCATGGGATAAAAACAAAGCCTATCCGACAAAATTTCATCGGGATTCTATTGTTAAATATGGTGTAACAAAATACCATCGATTAAGCTATAAGTTAACCGACACTCAATTTAAACTATTTTAAATAGTTTACTGAGGAGCTTGCTCTAACAAGTCTGTATCAGTTTGCGTATAAACTCTTTGATATAGAGGAGCCGATTCAGAGTAAAGTTTAAATTCTTTCTTTTTATAACCGACTATCTCATTAGAATAATTAGTTGCATCATTATATGAACGCAAAAATCCTTCAATAATTTGAAAAGACCCTTCATACAAGATTATTGTGTCAGTAGAAGTTAGTTGTAAAATAACAAATCCATCTGTAGCAGAGGCATTTGTATAAACATCGTTATTTTCAAAAAATAACATAATTCTTGTGTCATTTGTGTCATATTCAGATGTCCATGCTCCGTAGAAATCCTTAGCTTCTAATTTCTCTACATCTTTTTCACAACTTGTTAAAATTGTAGTTAAAGCAATAAATACGAAAACACTTACTAAATAAATTTTCCTCATGGTTAATTAAATTTTAATTGTTAAACAAAAAAAAGAGGTAGATTTTCTACCCCTTTATTATAACTAATTGATTTTAATATCCGCCTTCTGATTCAAGTTTATCCATTTCTTCGTTGAAGATTTGCTCGAATTTCATTTTGTCGTAATCAACTCTCAACTTTTGATCTTTTGTCAAACTGTTGTTGATTCCGTTTAACATAGCATCTTTGCTGACTTCAATTGCAACATAGGTAGTGTATTTGCCAGTTGCTTCCTGATAGTTCTTTTCGCAGATTATTGCTACGTCAACTAGAGTTTGGTTAACAACTTCTCTTGTAAGGTTTTCAAATTTCTGTTCAAAATCCGAATTTTGTCCTACTTCTGTTTCGTTTACATAACGATCTGTAACAGATTTAATTTTAGTGTTAATCAATCCTGCAAGTTTTCCTTTTGCTGCAGATAATGCTTTTTCTCTTGATAAGCTCATATCTTGAGATGTTGCACTCGCGTCAGCTCTAAAATAGTTTTTGTCAGAACGACCTTCATCTTTACATGGAATTGTTATTTCGGTTGGCTTCTTTCCTGAGCCACCAACATTTTTCTTTCCTTTACAAGATGAAAAAGCAAATACGGTTCCTAAAACACCTATTGCTAAAATAATTCTTGTTAATGTAGTTGTCTTCATGGTAATAAAATTTAATTTGGTTACTAATTTAAAATTTTGGTTAAAAATACAATATTTTATTTATATTCAACATTTTTTAATTTATTATTTACAAGTTTTGCAAACATAATGCCAAAATGAAAAATACAAATCGCAAGAAAGGAAATGGGGTGTCAACAAGTGGCTTAAACAAAAAAACTCTTACATCCGAAATATTAAATATATTTTCAAAGAGCCCCAAAAAGGAATTAAACTATAAGCAAATAGCTTCAATATTAAATGTTGATAATTCAAATGACCGAACACTAATAGTAAAAACTTTGGAAGAATTATGTGTTTCAGGAAATATCAAAGAAATGTCAAAGGGGAAATATAAATTAAGTTCAAGAACCGGTTATGTAATTGGTGAAATAGATATGAATAAGGCGGGGAATGCTTATGTTGTTAGTCAGGATATTTCGGATGATATTTATGTTCCGTTTGCAAATCTAAATTCTGCTATGCATGGCGATACTGTTAAAGTAAGTCTTTATGCTTGCCGCAAAGGTAATAGGATAGAAGGAGAAGTTGTTGAAGTTATAAAAAGAGCAAATAAGCAATTTGTTGGCACACTAGAAAAGTCCGGATCATATGGATTTTTAATACCTGATAACCCTAAAATGGTTTATGATATTTTTGTCCCTGCAGATAATTTGAATGGCGCAAGGGATGGGGAAAAGGTAATTGTTGAGATAGTCGAATGGCATAGAAAGAGTAAAAATCCTACAGGCAATGTAGTAGAAGTTTTGGGTAAATCAGGGGATAACGAAGTTGAGATGCATGCTATACTTGCAGAATTTGGTCTCCCATACAATTTCACTGTAGAGATAGAACGAGAAGCTTCGAAGATTAGTGATAAAATTACTCAATACGATTATGAAATACGTGAAGATTTTAGGAACATCCCGACATTTACAATAGACCCGGAAGATGCAAAAGATTTTGACGATGCATTGTCGCTAGTTAGGTTGGAAAATGGTAATTATCAGATTGGGGTGCATATTGCAGATGTATCAAACTATATTGTTGAAAATAGTGAATTGGATAAAGAAGCATATAGTCGAGCAACATCTGTTTATCTTGTTGATAGAGTTGTTCCGATGCTTCCTGAAAAACTGTCTAATTTTCTGTGTTCATTACGTCCAAATGAAGACAAATTGTGTTTTTCCGTAATTTTGGAGATGAACGATAAAGCCGATATAGTAGATTATAGGATAGCTAAAACGATTATTAATTCTGATAAAAGATTCTCTTACGAACAGGCACAAGAAATTCTTGATGCTGGTAGTGGGGAATTATATGCTGAACTAAATGATTTAAACAAATTAGCTAAATTATTAAGGTCTAAGCGTTTTCAAAAAGGGGCTTTTAGCTTCGAGCATAATGAAATTAAATTTAAACTTGATGTTAATTCGGTACCGACCGGAGTGTATTTTAAGCAGTCGCGTGAATCTAATTATTTAATAGAAGAATTTATGCTTCTGGCAAATAGGACAGTAGCCGAAACAATTGGAAAACTCAAAAAGAATTTTGAATTTGTGTATCGAGTACATGCAAAACCGAATGAAGAAAAGATTTTTAGTTTTTCAGGTTTTATAAAAAGATTTGGGTATGATTTGGATGTGTCAAATAATATCAAATTAGCTAAGTCTATGAATAAAATTATATCAGAAGTTTTTGGTAAGCCTGAACAAAATATAATTGAAAATCTTGCTATTCGTGCTATGAGCAAAGCAATTTATACAACAAAAAATATAGGCCATTATGGATTGGCATTCGATTATTACACTCATTTTACTTCCCCAATAAGACGCTATCCTGATGTTTTAGTACATAGATTGCTATTTGATTATATAAGGAATAAAAATTCCAATATTTCTGCTCTAGAAGAAAAAACTAAACATTGTTCCTACATGGAACAGCAGGCTAGTCTGGCTGAACGTGCTTCTATTAAATATAAACAGGCAGAGTTTATGATGGATAAAATAGGTCAGATATTTGAAGGAGTAATATCAGGAGTTACAGAATGGGGATTCTTTGTGCAGTTAAAAGAAAATGCCTGTGAAGGACTAGTTCACATGAGGACACTTAACGATGATTTTTACACTTATGATGCGGAGAACTATTGTATCAATGGAACTTATACTAAGAAATGTTATCAATTAGGATCAGTTGTTAGTGTAAAAATAATAAATGTAAATTTACAGAAGAAACAAATTGATTTTGAACTGTCATACCTAGAGCTGAAATAGAAAATAATTTTGAATTTGTTTTAAAATTAGATATCTTTATAAACAAAAAACTATGGCCTCAACTCATAAATCAGATTCTACTTTTATTCATGGCTCCGTATTGATGCCTCAAGAAGAAATGCTGGAAGTAATAACAGAGAAAAAGTCTATGAAAATAGGAATTCCAGCAGATTGTAGTGGGATTGAACATAGAATTCCACTAGCCCCTCTTGCTATTGAGCAACTTGTAAAAGAAGGGTTTAAAATTTATATTCAGGAAGGAGCTGGTAAAGGGGCGAATTTTACTGATTTGCAGTATGCTGATTATGGTGCTATAATTACCAAAAATCTTTCAGATATTTTTAGTTGCGATATTATTCTTAAAATTTTTCCATTGACTATTGAGGAAATAGATATGTTAAGAGGTAATCAATTAGTTATTACTTCATTACATTCAAATTGTCAGGATAAGGAGTATTTTGTAAAATTGATGCAAAAGCGAATTACAGCCTTAGCATTTGATACAATGCAGGACAGCAAAGGGCTTAATCCAATAGTCAAGTCAATGAGCGAAATTGCTGGAAGGTCATCGGTTTTGATTGCCTCGGAATATTTAAGTAATATTCATAAAGGTAAGGGTGAAATGTTTGGTGGAGTAACGGGTGTCTCACCAACAGAAGTAGTAATAATTGGGGCAGGAACCGCAGGAACTTATGCTGCACAAACAGCTCACTCGATGGGGGCGATGGTAAAAGTATTCGACAACTCCGTTTCTAAGCTTGACCATTTACAACAACATATTGGTAACAAGGTATTTACAAGTACAATTCATTCTAAAGTACTACTATCTGCAATTAAAACTGCTGATGTAATAATTGGAGCTCTAAAAATATACAATAAGAGACCTAATATTATTATTACTGAAGAAATGGTGATGCAGATGAAGAAGAATTCGGTGATTGTTGATATTAGTATTGATCAAGGAGGTATTGTTGAAACTGGTAAGCCTACTACACACAAAAATCCTGTATTCTTAAAACATGGAGTGATTCATTATTGTGTTCCAAATATTGCATCAAGGGTGGCCAGAACGGCATCTTATGCAATTAGTAATGTAATTGCTGGAGAATTAATGAATTTGCAGCAATGTGGAAATATAACACAATATCTTAAAGTGAACTCGGGAACAAGAAAGGGAGTTTATATATATAATGGTATTCTAACTGATGATAATATAGGAGTGATTCATGGAATTTTCTCTAAAGACTTAGATTTATTACTAGCTGCGATGTAAAAAAAAGCCGGTTTTAAAACCGGCTTTTTTTTACTTCCCTGTAAACATTGCAAACTTTGTCTTTGCTCCACTTTGAGATAGAAGATAATATCTGTAATCGTATTCTTTAAATAATTCGGGAACGATTCTATATTTTTTATTCTTTTTATTAAACATTGCTGTTCCATGAACTTTGCCGTCAGAGAAAATAGACACAACAGTCGCGACTCCCTTCCTGTCAGGACCAACTATTTCTTTAAATGAATTACCATCTAGATTTTGGGCTTCAAGCAGCTTAGGGTTTTTAGGATTATCATTGTAGAATAAAAATACTTTTTCTCCAATAGCAAAAGCTGCAACAGATGAGAATTTACCCAAATCATTAAAGCTATACTGAGCTTTTGGAATTCTTGTCATCCATTCCATTGAATTTTCTGGGCTGCAGTAAGCAACTAAAACATCGTTAAAACGGTAATAATCATTGTATATAATTTCTTTTGAGCCAGGAACAATTATTGAATCGGACCAATAGTTATAATGTTCTGAAATAACCACAGACCCACCATTTGAAAGATATAAAACATCAAGAAGTTTGTAATTGTACATATCTGTGTAGACTTTCATTAGTCTGTCAGCACGAAATTCTGGAATTTCAGTTTTTGAGAAAATATAATCAGCCTTCTTTGCGTCACCTGCAACAAATTGCTTAAGTTTAGTGTCATATCTCTGATGGAAAATACCTTCATAATTGTCTTTCCCCTTTCTAACCATAAATCCAAAAATATCAACATTTTCATTCTCATCAACTCCAAAAATTGCATCCACTAGAATGAATTTTTTTCCTTTTATTTCAACGTCTGTAACAATTCCTGTAGAAACTTCAAATATTAAAAGTTTATAATCGTAGATAATGGTTTTCATTCTTTTTAGCTGACGTGGATCCGGGCTAATTCTTGCTAGCATGAAAACATTTCCGCTATTTGCAATTTCTATTTGATCAATTTCGAAAGCATCGCCAACTAAAGGGAGTTTTACCTGATGATTATAAATTTCTTTCATATCGGCATTATATACCTTAAAAAAGAATGGTTCTTCGTTATAAGTTTGAAAAGGTCGATTGTAATACACAAAAATATTCTGTTGATTTGGTGTAAGCACCACATTAAAATTAACAGCAATGTTTTGATTTGTCAGTTTCCCAATTATTACTGGTTCGCCAATTATCTGACCGCTTTTGTTTACATGTTGAATATATAAAGATTTTTCTTTAACAGTATTGTTTATTACTTGAGTAAATAGAACAAGTTTACCATCTAAGTAAAACATTTCAAGATATTCAGACTGTATGCCATCAATCATTGGTAAAATCAACTGATTGGTAGATTCTCTTGTCATGGATTGTCCATTAAAAAAGTCGAGATAAAGTTCATCCCTTTCATTTATTCTTAAAGCATAAAAGCCGTCGGAATCTGCGCCGAACAATCTTACATAATCATTTAATTTATCCAGAACGATTTCTTTATCGTATCCGAAACTTGTTGAGGACTGAGCGTTAACAAATACACTGCAAATGATTGCTAAATAAATCAATGTTATTATTTTCTTCATAATTCTTGGTTTTCTATTTGTGTGCTAAGATAGATATTTTTTTTAAAAACTAAAAATTATTGTTTTTTATTTGCTAATTGTCCGCAAGCAGCATTTATATCCTGACCTTTTGATTTCCTGATTGTTACAACAAGATTTTTTGTTTTTATGTAATCTTCAAATTGTTTGACTCTCTCCTTTTTTGAAGGTTTATAAATATCATTTTCAGTTGGATTATATTCTATAAGATTTATTTTACAAGCGGATATTTTTGTAAATTCAGTTAATGCAACAGCGTCTTCATATGAGTCATTAATTTCGCCCAATAACAGATATTCGTAGGTTATTCTTTTTCTAGTCTTTTGATAATAATATTTTATAGCGTCTGATAAAGATTTGAGATTATGCTTTTTATTAATCGGCATTAAATCATCTCTTTTAGAATCTATTGCCGAATGTAATGAAACGGATAAATTGATATTTATGTTGTCATTAGCAAGCTGTGTAATGCCTTCTGGGATTCCGGCTGTTGATAATGTGATACGCTGTGGCGAAATTCCTAGGCCTGATGCCGAAGTTAAAATATCAATTGCTCTTATTGTATTATTATAGTTGAGTAAAGGTTCTCCCATTCCCATGACTACAATATTTGACAACTTACGCTTATATTGAGCTTCACTTAATTTGTTTAATTCAAAAACCTGATCAAATATTTCTCCCGAACTTAAGTTGCGATGATATTTTATTTTTCCTGTAGCACAAAAACTGCATTTGAGAGGACAACCAACCTGAGTGGAGATGCATGCAGTAACCCTGTCTCTATCAGGAATTAATACGCCTTCAAAGTATAGGTTATCAATAGTGACAAACAAAACTTTTGTTGTTGTATCTTTACTTATGTGCTTTTCTGCAATTTTTATTTTATCTATGTAAAAACTAGTATTAAGTTTTTCCCTTAATGATTCTGTTAGATTGTTCATTTCATTGAGACTGGAAACCCCTTTCTGCCATAACCATTTAATTATTTGCTCTTTTCTGAATTGTTTTTCACCTTGTTCAATAAGGAAATTTATAATCTCTTGATCAGTCAGATTTCGGATATTGATTTTCTCATTAATCATATTACAAAACTATATAAAAATACAACTAATCAATGTGTCAATAAAAATAAATCTATTGTTATAAAATAAAGATTTTTGGAATACTTAATAATATATATTTGCTAAAAAATTTGTGATAAATTGAGCAACTATCAAGGTGAAATATTTGCATTAATTACATCGGTATGTTGGACAATTAGTGCACTGTCTTATGAGTCTGCAGGGAAAAAGATTGGTTCTGTTCCTATGAATCTGATAAGGATGTTAATGGCTCTTATCTATATTAGTTTATACACTTTGATATTCAGAGGTTTTATTCTCCCTGTTGATGCTGATTCTCATACTTGGTTTTGGTTATTAATATCAGGATTTGTTGGCTTCGTCATAGGTGATGTGATGCTTTTTCAGTCTTTTGTTGTAATAGGAGCAAGAATTTCCATGCTGGTTATGTCCTTAGTTCCACCTATTACTGCGATTTTGGGATGGATTGTTTTAGGAGAAACAATGACCAACAAACAGATTTTTGCAATGTTGGTTACAGTTTTAGGAATTGCATTAGTCTTGCTTGGAAGAAGAAAAATCAATTCTTCGAGTAAGACATGCAAAACCTCTGTTACCGTTATAGGTTTATTACTTG
>JAQVEY010000284.1 GCA_028697515.1 Bacteroidales bacterium
AAAGTCCGAAGCTGACGATATTAGAGACCTTATTAAACTTGTAAAGGGAACTCAAGTTACGGAGAATACTTTATTATCTGCCGAAAAAAGTATAACGGATTATTTTACTGATAAAGGATTTAGGAATGTTGAAATTGATATTGTTCAAGAAGAAGATACTTTATTAGCAAATTCTGTAATACTTATATTTAATGTTAATAAGAATCAAAGAATAAAAATTGAAAACATAGTTTTTATAGGTAATGACAGCATTAGTAATGAGAAAAAGTTTTATAATTTTTATCGAGAAGATGAAGTCCTTGCCGATGCAATATTGAGACGAGCGATGAAAGAAACTAAGCAAAAGCGCTGGTATAATATCTTCAAACCTTCTAAGCTTATTCCAGAGAAGTATGAGCAAGATAAAATTGCAATTGTTAAAAAATATAATGAACTAGGTTTCAGAGATGCTAAAATAATATCAGATTCAATAGTAATAAATGATGACCAAACAATAAATCTAATTATAAAAATTGATGAGGGATCAAAATACTATTTTAGGAATATTACTTGGTTAGGGAATACCAAATATAGTTCTGAGGTATTGTCTAGAATTCTTGGAATTCAACCTGGAGATATATATAATAGTTCTTTACTTGAAGAAAAACTGCTTTATGACCCAGCAGGCGTTATGTCGGTTTATCAGGATAACGGCTATTTATTTTCGAATATTACACCAGTTGAAATTTTGGTTGAAAACGACTCAATTGATATTGAAATGCGTGTTTTTGAAGGAAAACAGGCTAGAATAAATAGGGTAGTTGTAACAGGTAACTCAAGAACTAATGATCATGTTATAATAAGAGAGATTAGAACAAGACCTGGAGCTCTTTATAAACGTTCCGAAGTTCAGCGAACTATCAGAGAATTGGCTCAATTGGGATATTTTGACCCCGAAAAACTAAATGTCGATTTTCAACCAAATCCTGCTGAAGGGACTGTTGATCTTGAATATATTGTTGAAGAGAAACCTTCTGATCAGGTAGAACTTTCAGGTGGATATGGGGCTGGAATGATTGTTGGAACTCTAGGTTTATCGTTTAATAATTTTTCTCTTAAGAACATTTTTAATCCAAAAGCCTATAGACCTTTACCAACAGGTGACGGACAAAGGCTTTCAATTAGAGGTCAGACTTCGGGATTATTTTACCAGAATTATAGTTTCAGCTTTGTTGAACCATGGTTTGGTGGTAAAAAACCGAACTCATTAACAACTTCTGTTTATCACTCAGTATTGTCCGATAAATATACTTCAAAAGATACAGCATCATATCACTATAAAGTTACAGGTGCAGGAATTGGATTAGGTCAAAGATTGAAATTTCCAGATGACTATTTTACTCTTTATTCAGAATTAGGTTATAAATACTACGATCTTAATAATTATCCAAACTTTTCATTATATCGTACAGGATATTCTAATAACTTGAGCCTTAAAACTGTTTTAGGAAGACACTCTTCAGGACCTAATCCAATATTTCCGACAATGGGCTCTACTTATTCTTTATCAATAGAATTAACACCTCCTTATTCTTGGTTTAATGGTAAAGTTTATTCTGATGACATGAGTTCTCAGGATAGATATCGCTGGATTGAATATCATAAGTATAAATTTACTGGTCAGATGTTCAATACTCTGAGTGGTAGTAGAGATGGCAGTTCAAGAGCTTTGGTTCTTATGACTAAATTTGAATTCGGAATGTTATGTATGTATAACAAAAATGTTGGACCTTCACCATTTGAAGGGTTTCAACTTGGAGGCGACGGATTGTATTCTTATAGCTTATACGGATTAGAAAATATCGGGTTAAGAGGTTATTCTAATAGTGCTTTGACACCATCAAACGGAGGAAATTTTTATGATAAATTTACTGTTGAACTCAGGTATCCTCTATCACTTGCACCAACAGCCACTTTATATGCTATCGGTTTTGTCGAAGCAGGGAATGCATGGAATAGTGTGGAAAATTTCAGCCCGTTTGACGTAAAGCGTTCTGCAGGAGTAGGTGTGAGAATATATATGCCAATGATTGGTATGTTGGGAGTTGACTGGGGTTACGGATTCGACCAAATTAGTGGGTCAACAGGCCAAAATGGCAGTCAGTTCCACTTTGTTATTGGACAACAGTTTTAATAAATAATTTGGAACGTAATTTGTTAAAAGCTAAATTTGAAACAAACTAAAATATAAAAACTATGAAAAAATTATTTTTAATCTCAATTGTTGCTCTTTTTTCAGGCATTTTAATAGCTCAAAAATATGCATATGTTGATACGGAATATATCTTAAACAATATTCCTGTTTATGAAACAGCCAAAATTCAGCTTGATGATTTATCTGCAGAGTGGAAAAAGGAAATCGATTTAAAGAAAGAGGCAATAGATAAAATGTATCAGGACTATCAAGCAGAAAGAGTTTTGTTGACCGAAGAGCTTAGGATAAAAAGAGAAGAAGAAATTATGCTCAAGGAAAAAGAAATGAGAGAACTTCAACAAAAGTATTTTGGTAAAGAAGGACTTCTATTTAAGAAACGTGAGGAACTGATTAAACCTATTCAAGATGATATTTATAACGCTATAAAAGAAATTGCTGTAGAAGGTTCATATGCAGTAATTTTCGATACTGCAAATAGTCTAAATATGCTATATACAGATCCTCGTTATGATAAAAGTGATGATGTATTGAAGAAATTAGGCTATAAAAATTAAGATTATATTATATTTGCAAAAACTTTTAAAAAAAATATTATGAAAAAAGTAGGTATTTTATTACTAATAACAGTGTTCTCTATTGCAGGTTTTGCACAGAAAGGTAAATTCGGACATGTTGATTCAAACTCAATATTTACATTAATGCCAGAAAAAGATCAAGCAACAAAGACAATTGAGCAATATGCAATGACATTGGAGCAACAACTTTTGGCATTAAACGAGGAACTTGAAACTAAGTATAATGATTATATGGCAAATGAAACTACTTATAGTCCGTCAATAAAGCAGATGAAACAAGAGGAGTTGGTAAATCTTCAGCAAAGAATACAGACTTTTCAAACACAAGCTCAACAAGATATGCAGAATAAAGAAGTTGAATTACTTGAACCTCTTTATACTAAAATTCAGGATGCTATTAAACTAGTTGGCGAAGAACAGGGATTAATTTATGTTTTCGATGTTTCTACATTATTATATTTTTCTGCTGAAAGTATAGATGTTACACCAATGGTTAAAACAAAACTTGGAATTCAATAATTAAAAAAATATTATAATTTTAATCCCGAAATTTTTCGGGATTTTTTGTTTTTATGGTATCTTTGATTTGAGTAATAATACATCACAAATGAAAAGGCCTATTGGAGTTTTTGATAGTGGTATTGGAGGACTAACAGTTTTAAAAGAACTTGCCTACAGACTTCCAAATGAGGATTTTATTTATTATGCAGATAGTAAAAATGCTCCGTATGGACCTAAATCTGTAGAGGAAATAATATTATTATGTGATAGTATCATTAGATTTCTATTAAAAATTAATTGTAAGCTAATTGTAATAGCATGCAATACTGCAACAGCTGCAGCAGTGGTTGAGATGCGAAAAAGGTTTCAAATACCAATTATTGGCCTTGAGCCTGCAATAAAACCTGCATGTCTAAATACCAAAACAGGAAATGTTGGTGTTCTAGCAACTGAGGGAACTTTCCGGGGGAATCATTTTTTAAAAACTAGCGAAAAGTATATAGATTATGTTATTCTGCATTTGCAAGTTGCCAAAGGGCTTGTTGAGTTAGCAGAAAAAGGAATATTTGATGGAAATGAAGCTGAAAATCTTGTAGAACAATATACAAAACCTTTTATTTCGTCAAATATCGACTATTTGGTTTTAGGATGTACACATTATCCATATTATTATGATTTGATTAAAAATAGTGTTGGAGAGAGTGTGACAATAGTGGATTCAGCCGAACCGGTAGCACGAAGAACGAAAGATATTCTAATGACAAATAAATTATTTAGGACAGAACAGGGTAATAGAAAAATTGAAGTGTTTACGTCTGGTGATATGATTGTTATTAAA
>JAQVEY010000285.1 GCA_028697515.1 Bacteroidales bacterium
AAATTTGCCACCCGGAGATTACGTTCTGGCAATGGATGGATATAGTATGATGTCAGGGAATTCGCTTTGTATTTATGGCTTTCAGGCTCCATTTATTCCTGAAGATCCTGAAGGTGATTTAAGTGTTACTTTAAGTACTGTTGATAACGGTTGCGGTCAACTGGGCTCTGCAACAATAACTGTTAATACATCATGTACTGTTAGTCCTACAATTTCCTGGAGCACTTTAGAAACAGGTACAAATATTACAAATCTTGCCCCCGGAAATTATTCAGTTACAGTTTCTGATGATGCTCCTTGCGTAGATACAGTTATAAACTTTACAATTGCTGATAATAGTAATTTTGTTGTTTCTGTGACGTCATCAGGAAATGCTTGTGGTGATCCAGTTACCCTTACAGCAAACGTTATGGGAGCAAACCCTGGAGATGTGAGCTTTGAATGGAATACTTCTCCTACACAAACTGGTCAGAGTATTGTTGTCAGTGAGGGCGGGACATTTACTGTAACTGCCACTTATGGTACTTGTGTTGATTCTGATGAAATTACAGTTGTCAGCGGTGAATTTGATTTCGACGTTGTTTATACTACTTCTATCTGCGAAGGTGGATCTGGCAGTGCAGGAGTTAATATTATTGTTGGAACAGGACCTTATATGTACGAATGGTCAACTGGATCAATTGCTCCGGGTATAAGTTTTTCTTCAGGAGGAAATTATTGTGTTACTGTAACTGATTTATACAGTAGTTGTCAACTTACAGAATGTTTTACAGTAACTGTCAATCCTGCAGTAATTGTTGCTATTGATGCTGAAGATATATCATGTTATGGTAAAGTCGATGGTTCAGCTACAGCTGTTGTAAGCGGTGGTGCAGAGCCTTATGAATATATGTGGAGTACCTTTGTAGCTGCAGAAACTATTTATAATTTGATTTCTGGAAATTATGCTGTTACTGTTGAAGATGCAAATGGATGCACAGGTTCAGCATCTGTTTTTATTGAAGAACCTCCTCAATTCTTTTATTCAATTACTCCAAATCAGGGAATTTGTTCAGGAGAACAGGCAAATGTAGACGTTACCGTTACAGGTGGTGTTGAGCCATATTTATATACTTGGAATGATGCTCCAGATCTTAATTCTGGAAATAGAATCGTTAGCCCCGATATTACAACTCAATATATTGTGACTGTTTATGATGATAATTTATGTACATATACACCTCAAACTACTACTGTTACAGTAAGTCAACCTATTGTAATTGATGTGGAAACTGTAGATTTATTATGTCATGGTGTTTGTGATGGATCTGCAACTTTGAATATCACTGGAGGTATAGCTCCGTTTCAATATTCTTGGGGAAGTACCACAGATTATTACCCAGACTTGTGCGCAGGAGATTATGAACTTACAATAACAGACCTTTTTGGATGTACCGGAGACGCATATTTTACACTAACTCAACCTGATACAGTTTATTTGACAACAACTTCAGGTCCTGCAACTTGTTGGGGATATGACGATGGCTTTGCGGAAGTAGAGGCTGTTGGTGGAGTTCCATTTGTTAATGAATTCTGACCATTCTATCAATATACATGGTCAGGTTGACAAACTCAGGATTCTATTGCTATAGGATTTGGTTTTCATACAGTTACAGTTACAGATGCAAATGGATGTCAGTATATAGCAACCACATTTGTTGATCAACCCGAAGCTGTTTATGTTACAGAACCATGGGGTGGAACTATTTGTATTGGAGAGGAATTTTCAACATTTGTTCATGCAACTGGTGGTATGGGTCCATACGATTTTGTCTGGATGGGTAATGATGGCTCTTATTGGTACGGTGAACATTTGAACGTAAGCCCAATAGTGACAACATCTTATACTTTGGTAACAACTGACTTTAGAGGATGTTTTGGTCCTGTTAAAAATATCACAGTTATTGTTCATCCTGTTATTAACATTTTGGCAACTACCGTAACACCTGAAGAAATATGTATAGGAGAGTCTGTTGAGGTAGAAATGGAAATTGATGGAGGAAATGGCGGACCTTATACAATTGATATGGAAGATGTAGGAGTTGTAAATATGCCTAAGACATTCTATCCTCAGGAAACAGGTTATTATGTATTTAATGTGTCTGATGATTGTGGCTCGCCAGGAGATTCTGACTCTGTATTTGTGGAAGTACATCCTTTGCCTCATGCTGCGTTTTATGCTGATAAAACTGCATCATGTCCTCCCGGAGTATTTCAGTTTACCGAGACAACTGAAGATTTCGGGCAAACCTATTTATGGGATTTTGGTGATGGAGGTTTCTCTGTTCAGAAAAATCCTTCACATACATATAATACATCTGGAACTTATTCGGTTTCGCTTACAGCATGGTCTGAATATGGCTGCAAAAAAACTATCAAATACAATAATATGATATTTATTTATCCTCTGCCAAGAGCTGAATTTGCTGCAACTCCAGAATTGGTTTCTGTTTTAAATGCTCAAGTCGAGTTTGTTAATTATTCAGAAGGCGGGATTACATATTTTTGGGATTTCGGTGACGGAAGTAGCAGTATGTGGACTGAAAATTTACAGATGCATACTTATACAGATGTTGGTGAATATGATATTACTATGATTGCAAAAAATCAATATGAATGTCTTGATACCGCTTACAAAAAAGTAAGAGTTCATGATGAATTTGCTTTTTATGCTCCTGATGCTTTTACTCCAAACGGTGATGGTATAAATGATATCTTCCATGTTTTTGGACATGGCATTGATAAGAATGATTTTTACCTTGTGATTTATGATCGTTATGGTATTAAGGTATTCGAAACCAATACTTATGATGAGGAAAATCCATATCGTATGGCTTGGGATGGTTCTCATAACGGAGATGTCCTTAAGGGAGATCCAATACTAACAAACGGAATGTACAGATGGTATTGTACATTTGTTGATTTTATTGGAAAACCACACGAAGAAAGCGGAACTGTTACATTGATTAAATAATGAATTTTGTTTTCGCTTACATAATAAGTATATCTGAATTACGTTAATAAAATCAAAAACTAAAGATGTTGAAAAAACTTACAATATCTCTAATTGTAGTATTATTCTTTATTACTCTGATTTTAAATAATTCGTGTCAGAAGAATCCGTTTACAACTAATCCGGACGACAAACTTATTTTTTCGACAGATACAATTCATTTTGATACAGTATTTACAACTATGGGAAGTGCAACTGAGTACTTTACAATAAAAAATCCTAATAAATCGAAATCGCTGAAACTTGACAAAATATATCTTGCAAAAAAAAATAGTTCTGTTTACAGGTTAAATATTGATGGATATTCAGTTAATGAGATTACAGATTATGAACTTGCTCCGGGAGATTCGATTTTTATTTTTGTAGAGGTTACAGTTGACCCAAACAGAGACGAGATGATTGAAAAGGATTCAGTTGTATTTATTTCAAATGGGAATGTACAGGATGTCAAACTCATCGCTTATGGTCAGGATATTACATTAATTAATGGTCAGTATATTTCTTACGACACAATTTGGTCATCTGATAAACCTGTAGTTATTTATAATTCGGCCTTAGTGGAGGAAAATATTACTTTGACAGTAATGGCAGGTACTAAAGTCTATATGCATAGAGGGTCTTCACTGTTTATTGGTGGTACACTGAAAGTAATGGGAGAGACAAATAATAGAGTTTTATTTACAGGAGATCGTCTAGAAGAGTACTATTCTGAGATAGCAGGGCAGTGGGGAGCATTTGTAGAGGATGTTTACGGTAATACTACAAGAATATTTGGCGGAATATACTTAATGCCAGGTTCTCACAATAGTGAGATTAGCAATGCTGATATTAAAAACGGAATAATTGGTTTACAGGTTGATTCTTGTGTTACACCTGGGGTTCCGACTGTTAAGTTAAAGAATACAAATATTGAGAATTCAAAAATCGCAGGTCTTTATGCATTAGGAGCTCATATCGAGGCAGAGAATTGTGTGTTTGCCAATAGTGGTCAATATAATGTTGCCTGTATCATTGGCGGGCAGTATTCATTTATTCATTG
>JAQVEY010000286.1 GCA_028697515.1 Bacteroidales bacterium
ACGCTTTTGCTTTTTTAAAGCTTCGCTTAAAAGCCATTCTATCTGCCCGTTTAGGCTGCGAAAATCATCTGCAGCCCATCTTTCCAAAGCTTTAAGCATTTCCTCATCGATTCGTAAAACAAATGGTTTTTTTTTCGCCATTATAATTCTTCAATTTTAAATACTATTTTCAAAAATAGGTCAAGAATAATCCCGAATTTTTCTTTTGAATACTGAACATTTTCCATTCAGGATTATTCTGACTTATTTTATATTGCTAATACAATGTACCTGTATTAATTACTGGACTTGCAGCTTCGTCAGCACAGAGTACAACAAGTAAATTACTTACCATTGTAGCTTTCTTATCATCGTCAAGATCTACAACCTTCTTTTCCTGTAATTTATTCAGAGCTAACTCAACCATCGACACAGCTCCTTCAACAATTTTCTCACGTGCCGCAATTATAGCTTCTGCTTGTTGACGGCGCAACATAACGCTTGCTATTTCAGCTGCGTAGGCTAAATAATTTATGCGTGCCTCTCCTACCTGTATCCCTGCAATTGCAAGTCGTTCTGTTAACTCTTCTTCTAATTTGTCATTTATTTCTTCACCACCCGAACGAAGAGTCATTTCTTCATTTGTCTGATCAGTATGGTCGTAAGCGTACATACCTGCAACTTTTCTCAAAGCAGCATCGCTCTGAACCTTTACAAAATGCTCATAACTTTTAAGACTTACACCACCCATTTCCGGTTTGGTTGTAGAATCAATCTCAAAACAGGCTTTGTAAGTATCCCTGATTTTCCAAACTAAAACCAATCCTATCATAATAGGATTTCCATTCTTATCGTTTACCTTAATTGGTTCAACATCCATATTCAAAGCCCTAAGCGATAGTTTTTTCTTAGCATATAAAGGATTTATCCAGAAAAAGCCGTTTTGCTTAATAGTTCCTGAATAAACCCCAAACCAAGTCAATACAACCGACATGTTTGGTTGAATCATCACAAATCCAATAATGTGAAATACCCATAATGTTAAAAGTAAACAAAACCCCAGGATGGCCCAACCGACCAAATCTGGAATAGTAAAACCAAATGCAGATACAAGAGCAGTTGATAAAATAACAAAATTAATAAATAAATGCAGGAATCCGTTTGACACTCCTGCCATGTTTTTAGTAAATTCTTTAGTTTCCATTTTTTAAATTTTTTGATATTATTTTGATATTATTTTGATACAAAGATATATAGTTTTTTAATACTACAAATAAATTATTCATTTTTTTTAAAATAATTTTTAATTGTATAGGTGCAAAGGCAATTATACATAAGCAAATATATTTCAATACCCATTATTTTTATTTTTTATTTGAAGTTAACATTGCTTAAGGAATTGAAAACATGATTTTTATGTAGTAGCAAAAAATCAAAAATATTAAGTTTTTATTTTCATCCATTACGATAAACTCGCTTTGGAATCTTGCGAAAAAACTTAGTCTCACTTGATGTCAAATATAATTAAACAAAAACAGTTTTTTTATCAAATATCTTTAATCATAAGTATTTTTGGTCTATTTAACTAATCATTAAACTTTTTTATCATTTATTTGTTAGTATTGAATTAAAACGAAAAAGAAAAATTTATGAAAGTACTAATAGTTGGCGGTGTAGCTGGAGGAGCTTCAACAGCAGCAAGACTAAGACGAGTTGATGAAAATTCTGAGATTATCATGTTCGAAAGAGGTAAATACATTTCATATGCAAATTGTGGTTTACCTTATTACATTGGCGGAATTATCGAGAATCGTGAAAATCTATTTGTTCAAACACCCGAATCATTTGGGACAAGATTTAATCTTGAAGTCAGGGTATTGAGCGAAGTTTCCAAAATCATAACAGATAAAAAACAAATAGAAGTAAAAAATCTTCAAACCGGTGAAATCTATAATGAAAGTTATGATAAACTGGTACTTGCTCCGGGAGCAGAACCTGTTAGACCTTCTATTCCTGGTATAAACGAACAAGGGATATTTACTTTACGAAATGTTCACGATACTGATATAATAAAAACATACTTAGATGAACATAAAGTTGCAAGAGCAATAGTTGTGGGAGCTGGTTTTATCGGACTCGAAATGGCTGAAAATTTGCACCATTTGGGAGTAAATGTTTCAATAGTCGAAATGGCCGAACAAGTAATGACTCCATTGGATTTCAGCATGGCATCTCTTGTTCATCAACATTTAAAAACTAAAAATGTTGAGTTTTATTTAAAAGATGCCGTGAAAGGATTTGAAAGAAAAGATAATCGTCTAAATGTCTCACTTAGTAGTGGCAGAAACCTGGAAGCAGACCTAGTTGTATTAAGTATAGGTGTTCGTCCTGAAAACAAACTAGCTCTTGATGCTGGTCTTAGTATTGGAGAAACTAAAGGTATAGTTGTAAACGAGTATTTGCAAACCAGCAATCCTGATATATATGCCCTCGGTGATGCAATTGAATTTGAAAATCCGATTATTCACAAAAAAATGATTACTTATCTTGCAGGTCCTGCAAACAAACAGGGAAGAATTGCTGCTGACAATATTGTTGAAGGAAATAAAAGAAAATATACAGGTGCAATAAATACAGCAATTGCAAAAGTTTTTGATTTAACTGTAGCGTCAACAGGTGTATCGGGCAGAACCTTAAAACAGCATAACATAAATTATGCATCATCTGTTACACATTTATCCTCACATGCAGGATACTATCCTGATGCAATGCCAATGTCAATAAAAATAGTATTTGATCCGGAAAACGGTAGATTATTTGGAGCTCAAATTGTTGGTTATGATGGCGTTGACAAAAGAATTGATTTATTTGCTTCGGTAATAAAAAACAACGGAGATATTTATGATCTTCAGGAAATAGAACATGCCTATGCCCCACCCTTTTCATCAGCAAAAGACCCAGTTAACATTGCTGGATTTGTTGCCGAAAACATGATTAGAGGAAAAGTAAATATGATTACTTGGCGTGAATTAATGAGACATGACCAAAATGATGTTTTTATTCTTGATATTAGAACCAAAGAAGAATACGAACTTGGTTCAATTGAGAATGCTCATCATATTGATCTTAATACTTTACGTCAAAATTTAGATATAATTCCTAAAGGCAAAAAAATTATTGTATTCTGCGCCGTAGGACAACGTGGATATTTGGCATCTCGGATTTTATCTCAACATGGTTTTAAGGAAGTCTATAATTTAAGTGGCGGTTATAAAACTTACGAAATCGCAAACGAAAAACAAAGCAATGAAGACATTTTCGAAAATATAACCATAAAGAAAGATGACCATTTATATCAATATAATCAAAAAGCACCAAAAGATACAATACCAACCATTTCGACGGGCAAAATTCTAAATGTTAATGCCTGTGGATTACAATGTCCAGGACCAATTTTAGAATTAAAAAAGAAAATGGACACAATCCAACCAGGAGATGTTATAGAAATAGTTGCTTCTGACCCGGGATTTGCCAAAGATGTAAATGCTTGGGCAAATATAACAGGAAATAAGCTTATTTCATTAGATACAAAAGGTGCCAAAATTACTGCTATCTTAGAAAAGAAATTAACTGCAGAAGTGTCTGTAAATAAATCAACTGGCATTAGCGATAAAACAATAATATTGTTTAGTGAAGATCTTGATAAAGCATTAGCAACATTTGTACTGGCAAACGGAGCAGCATCTACAGGTGCACAAGTAACAATTTTTGCAACCTTTTGGGGACTTAGCGTATTAAAACGAAAGAACAAACCATCTGTTAATAAAACATTTATGGATAAAATGTTCGGACTTATGCTCCCTAGCAACTCACAAAAACTAAAACTATCTAAGCTGCATATGATGGGAATTGGTCGAAGCTTAATTAAGAAAACCATGAAATCTAAAAACATTGCTTCTCTTGAAGAAATGATAAAATCCGCTACAGATGCAGGGGTGAAAATTATTGCTTGTCAAATGAGTATGGATTTAATGGGAATAAAAAAAGAAGAACTTATCAGATCGGAAGAGCACA
>JAQVEY010000007.1:0-8352 GCA_028697515.1 Bacteroidales bacterium
TGCTGCTCCGGTGCAAATTATTTCGGTCAGTGATGATAGCGAGACAGCAGGTATTGG
Source organism: Bacteroidales bacterium (assembly GCA_028697515.1). Taxonomy (GTDB): domain Bacteria; phylum Bacteroidota; class Bacteroidia; order Bacteroidales; family ML635J-15; genus Bact-19. The sequence goes on from JAQVEY010000007.1 coordinate 58, forward strand.
AGATGTTACTGTAAGCATTACTCTTAATGAAGCATTTTCAACGCAAGAAGCTGTTTATATTCGTTATACTACAGATGCATGGCTTAGTTCTTTAATTGTTGAAACTACAGGTGAATCTTTAACTTATTCAGGTATAATACCGGCACAGATCGTAGGAACAACAGTAGAGTATTATGCATTAAGTTCTACAATGCCATTGAGCTTTGTAAATCTGTATCCTGATTTTGCAACCTTGGACGGTAATAATAATGCCGGTGAAAATTATGCTTATACAATTCTTGGTTCTGACCCGATTCTATTAGCTACTCCATCTACAGCAATGAATTCAACTGTGCTGGACGGATTATCAATTGTTTTGGAATTAACTAATGAAACATTTCTTGATGCAGTTTTGGATCCTCTGAATTTTGAATTAAACAATGAACCATCAGGTCTATCAATAAATCAGTTGCAATATGTTTCAGAAACTGAAGCTACATTAACTTTAGCATATACTGGCGGATTAATTCTTAGTCAGATTGATAATTTCTCTGTGACTATTTCAGGAAATGAACTGACAAACAACAATGAGCTTACATCAAATGACATGACAATTTCTGCAGATATTTTACATGATGGAATTTATCTGGCTAAAGTTTCAATGTGGGAAGGAGGTGCTTCTGATACATGGTATGATGAAGTTGATTTTGATGGACATGATTTCGGAAGTTTCAATTCATCTATGTCTTTATATTTTAAGTCAGGTCAAGTTTTTACATGGAAAGATGTTAATGGAGAGATTGTATCTGCGATAATGAATTACAGAATCTATAAACAAGGCGATACTCCTCCTGAATTTACTCAGGTTGATTTGCCTTTTTATTCGGAATGGGCTTCAGGCGAAAATACTGACCAATTGTGGTGGAATGATGCTCCAGATGAAATTGATATAAATCTTTTAGAAAGTGCTGAGGAGGCAACTTATATTTTTGAAGTATATTTTGAAGCTCTAAATGCTGATGACTTCACTCATTATAGAAACAATGAGGGGCAAAACTATGTTGCAACATATACATTTACGTCTGGCGGAATACTTACTGCAACACCGGAGTCTCCTTTAACGGAAGAAAATCTAAACGGGATGGAATTAAATCTGAGCATTGTTGACGATTTCTTTGCAGATGCTAGCCTGGATGCTGAAAATTTTACTTTAAATAATTTCCCCTTGGGATTGACTATATCTGAAGTTCAATATGTTTCGCCTACTGAAGCAAGTTTGATCCTTGCTTTTGATGGAACTAACTTCGATATCGATTACGAAGATTTTTATATTACAATTGCTGGAGTTGAACTAAATGCTAGTGTTGCATTATCAAGTAATAGTCTGATTATTACAGCTATTGACGAAACTGTAACAATATATACCCATTTGCTTACAGCTTTGAATATGGAACATTATCTTGGAGATAATAGTTTCTATTGGATAAATATGGAAATTGGTCAACTAGAATGGGATGGTGCTCAGATTGGATTTGGTACTTCGCAAGATAATCCGGAAGATTGGACATGGTATAATGCAGAATGGTATGAGGATGGTGAAGATGAAAACAAAAGAGTGCATTCCTTGATAGAAATCCCTCAAACTGCAGGTTTATATTACTATGCCGGAAGAGTTAGAAATACCGAAATGGGTCAATGGTTTTACGCAAATGATGAGAATTGGACAGAATCAGATACTTTGAACGCTGTTTATAATGTTACTGTAAATCCTTTACCAGTTTGTGAGGAGTTTTCGGCTACAATGCTAGATGGAACACGCATTAATCTTGAATGGACTGCTTCGCTGGAATTTCAAAATGTTATTATTTTGGGAAAAACAGAATCTGTTATAAGTGGTACACTAGAGCAAGGAGCTGTTTATAATATCGGAAGTGTAATCGAAGATGCAATAGTTATTTACAAAGGAGCTGCAGAGAGTTTTATACATTCTGGTCTTGCAAATAATACAGATTATTACTATGATATTTATACAATGAATAATAATTATTATTCAACCGAGAAATTATCTGCTACAGCATCAACTGATGATTCGAATGGATGTGTATTTGAAATACAACCCAGAGATGATATGAATATATGTGGAGGCTCTGCAGTCGTTATTAATAGCGGACTGGTTGTTGCTCCTTATGGAGATACTTTGGTCATTTATTTCAATTCTGCCGAATATGAAGACTTTGCAGAACTTGACAAAGTCTATATGCATGCAGGTGTTACAATACAAGGCGGATCATCGTGGGATTACGTAATTGGGAATTGGGGCGAAGATGATGGCGTCGGTTTGATGACAGAAGTTTCGGATAATCTGTGGTCAATAAGTATAAATCCACTCAGCTATTTTGGATATAGTGTGTCAGTTGATGTTTTAGGAATAAACTTAATTTTTAGAAATGAAGACGGAAGTTTAGTTGCTCAACATCCGGTAAGTGGAGACGATTTTTACATTGATTTGACTATAAATCCTCCTATGTCAAGTTATACTGCCCTTACTACCAATTATATTCAAAGCCCAGTTAGTAGTATTCTTTGGAGTACAGGTGCTCAGACTCCTTCGATAAGTGTCAGCGAAGCTTGTGAATTATGGTTCACTGCTGTTGATAATTTTGGTTGTACAGCTTCTGACACTATTTTGATAGGACTCTATTCTCTACCCTATGTCGAATTAGGAACTGATCAGACAGTATGTGCTGACACTGAAGTAATTTTAGATGCGGGAGAATTTGATTCCTATCTTTGGAATGATGAATCAACAGATACTACTTTGACAGTTATTGCAGACGGGTCTTATTCTGTTACGGTCACAGATGTTAATGGTTGTACAGGTTTTGATATTGTTAATGTGAATTTTGTTGAATATCCTGTAGCGGATTTCTCATACATTATAAATTCAGGTACTACCGTAGATTTTGAAGATTTGTCATTGAATGCAGAAACTTATGCCTGGGATTTTAATGGCGATGATATTGTTGACTATACTTTGTCCGAAAATGTTAGCTACACATATCCGGCACTTGGTCAATATCCTGTTAACCTGACTGTAACTAATGAATGCTCATCTGATTCAGAAACAAAGATTATCTATGTGTTGAATATTGATGAGGAAAATATCGGAGAAATTGCTATTTATCCTAATCCTGCATCTGAGATATTATTTATTGATTCAGAAGAGGATTTAATGATTACAATAATTGATATAACAGGTAAAATCGTATTACAGTACAAGCATAATGATGTAAAAACTTCGGAAATAGATATAAGCAATCTTGCTAAAGGTCTCTATACTTTGGATTTGAAACTAAACAACAGAATTATAAATTATAAAATAATCATAAATTAAAGTTATGAATAAACTAAATTTAATATTATTATCGGTGTTTGTATGTTCATTTTTTGTCAATGCACAAACTCCTTGGACAGGTAGAACTTATTGTAAAATAACATTAGATACCAAACTAATGGAAGCACCTGAGTGCAGTTTAGGTGGTGGTGGTGGTTATCCTGCAACCTGGCCTAAAGTATATGCTCATTTGGGCTTATGTACTTGTGCAATTAATGATGAACAGCGTGATTGTAGCAATGCTTCGCAGAACGAGATATTTTGCTATTCCCAAATCACTCCGTTTCAGTCTCAGGTATGGCAGCATGTTGTTGGTAATTGGGGTGATATTGCTCAGGACGATAATGTAGGCTTAATGCAAACATTGGGAGATGGTGTTTATTCAATTGAATTTATTATAGAGGATTATTTTAGTAGTGAAGATGTGAGTACAGAAATGGGAGAAACTTCTGCAGTGCCTTCAATGCCATGGGCAGTGAATTCGGGTGGTATGCCTTACACAATGGGAATGGTATTTAGAAATATAGATGGAACATCAACCGGTAGGGATGGCTTATGCAAGGATATCTTTGTTGTAGATATACTTGGAGACCCTTTAGTAATTCAAGGTTCAAATCCAGAGGGTCCGCTTTTCCCAGCTATAGTACTAGATATTCACGATGCTTCTATTGAAGAAATTATGACATTAAGTGATAACACTTCTATTTATCCTAATCCTGCCGTTGAGCAATTCGAGCTAAAATATAAAATCGTTAATACTGGTTCTGAAGTCAGAATTCGTATTTTCGACACAGTAGGCCGTTTAGTTGTAGATGATTCTTTTGGAAGTCAATCTGCAGGATGGTATAGCATGAATTACTCAACTGAAAATATGCAAGAAGGAATTTATATGATTCAGATTGCTTTGGATGAATATGTTGCTCATACTGAAAGACTTATTATTACACATTAATTAAGCTTATAATAATGATAAAATACAAACTACTTTTTACTTGCTTATTGATATTTATTTTATCACTAAGCATAAAATCACAGGTTTTAACTTGGGAACCTGAATTTCCTACAATTTATGATACGGTTACACTTTATTATGATGCCAGTTTGGGTAATGGAGTGTTGCAAGATATTGATTCTGTTTATGCTCATACAGGTGTGATAAGCTCTTTAAGTATAAATAATAACGATTGGGAACACAGAATCGCAGCTTGGGGAGAAGAAGACTCGATTCTCAGGATGGAAAATCTGGGTAATAATATACATAAATTTAGATTTTATCCTAGAAATTTTTATGCTATTCATCAGAGTGAGACGGTAACTGAAATGTGTTTTGTATTTCGTGATGTTGATGGAACTTTGGCTGGTAAAAATACTGATGGAAGCGATTTTGTAATACCCTTGTGGACGTCTTCATTACAGGCAAGATTTGTAGAACCAGTTATTTTTCCAATGATTCCTGAACAAGCTGAAACTTTTGCTGTTGCTGTACAAGCTCGTGAAGAGGGTATGATAAATGTTTTTCATGATGGAAATTTAATAGCACAGACCTATGGTGATTATTTTTCTGTAGATATAGTTGCTGCAGGTACTGGTAAACACTGGGTAAAGTTCTTATATCAGAGTGGAGCAAATACTGTTACAGATAGTATTTTCTATTTAGTTCAAGAAGATGTTATCGTTCAGGATTTACCAGAAGCTGTTGTTGATGGAATAAATATAATAGATGAAAACAATGTGATATTTTGTCTTCATGCTCCATGGAAAAACAGGGTTTATATGATTGGAGATTTCAATGACTGGCAAATAGAACCTGAATATCAGTGCAAACGAACTCCAGATGGGCAAAGATGGTGGTATCATTTAGAAGCTCTTGATCCTGAAACTGAATATTCATTTCAATATTTAGTTGATTTTGATATAAATATTGCGGATCCATATTCTCAGAAATTATTGGACCCTTTTAACGATGTGGAAATACATCAGGTTATTTATCCGAATCTTAAACCGTATCCAACAGGAAAAGCAAGTGAAATGGTAGGTGTTTTTACCACAAGTCAGGATGAATACCAATGGGAGACTACCGAGTTTGAAAAACCTGATAATCGCGATCTTGTGATTTACGAAATGTTAGTGCGCGATTGGCATACATGGCATAGTTATAAAACCATTTTGGATTCAATTCAATATCTTGCCGATCTCGGTATAAATGCAATTGAGCTTATGCCGGTAAACGAATATGATGGTAATGACAGTTGGGGATATATGCCTGCATTTTTCTTCGCTCCAGATAAATGTTATGGTACTTCTGATATGTTAAAAGAATTTGTTGATGTTTGTCATCAGAATGGAATAGCAGTAATTCTTGATGTTGTTTTAAATCATGCATCGGGGCAAAACCCAATGGCAAGATTGTATTATAATAAAGAAAAAATGCGTCCAACATCACAAAATCCTTGGTTTAATGAATTAATTCCTCACCCATATGGTTATCATAATGATTTTGACCATGAAAGTGAATATACCAAAGAATTTGTGGATTCTGTTTTATCATATTGGGTAAGTGAATATCATGTTGATGGTTATCGTCTCGACTTGTCAAAAGGTTTTACAAATAGTGTTACTGTGGGTTATGATGAGAATGGTGATATTAATTGGACGGATGTTGGTGCATGGGGTAATTATGATGCTGTTCGTGTTGACAATATTAAAGCTATGGGAACAAGACTTTGGAATAAACATCCTGGTACTTATATGATATTAGAGCATCTGGCTTCGTTTTGGGAAGAAAAAGCACTGTCAGACCACGGTTTTATGTTGTGGTGCGGAATGTCGGCTAATGAGCAATATGCTCAGGCAGGAATGGGCTGGACAGATAATGCAGATTTTAAATGGGGAGTTTCGTATCAACATTATCAGGGAAATAATCTAGGACAGCACAATCTTGTGGGATATATGGAAAGCCATGATGAAGAAAGGCTTATGTATAAATGTATGACTTATGGAAATATGGCTGTTCAAGAAGATGATACGGTATATTCGACCCGTGATTTGAATACTGCTCTGAAAAGAATGGAACAGTTGGCAGCATTCTTCTTTACAGTTCCGGGACCAAAAATGATGTGGCAATTCGGAGAGAGAGGATTTGATTATTCAATTAATTGGCCAGCAGTAGATCAACCTGGTGTTACACGAACAGACAAAAAACCTCCAAGATGGGACTATATGGGTGTTTATGAAAGACAATATCTTTATAAAGTGTATGCCGCTTTGATTGATTTGCGAACATCATATAATATCTTCCGTACTTCTAACTATGAAATGAGTACTGCGTCGTATGACAAAAGAATTAGATTGTGGGACGATGGTTATGTTAATGGCGAAATGCAAGTGGTTGTTTTAGGAAATTTTAATGTCGAATCTCAGTCTGTTTGGCCGGAGTTTTCGCATGATGGTTACTGGTTTGATTATTTTACTGGAGATAGCGTTTATGTTGAAACATATCAAACTGAAAATCAAGACTTTAGTTTCGATTATCTTGCTGGAGAGTACCATATTTATACAGATATAAGATTAGATACTCCTGATTTGTATATTGACACAACTTCAAACAATGACTTTATTCCAGGCATTGTTGGAGATGTTTATAACACGACAATATATCCTAATCCAGTCAAGGAATCTGTAAGCATAGAATTCAGCATATTGACTACTCAGAATGTTTGTTTTCAGCTATTTAGTGTCTCTGGAGAAATGATTCTTAACGAGGAACTTAAAGCGAAGAGTGGTAGAAACAGATTTTCAATAGATTTAAGCAGCCAAAAATCAGGAGTTTATTTTTATACATTACATACTAAGGAATCTAGAGTGTCGGGAAAATTGATGAAATTCTAATTTTTTAATAGGTTGAATATGATGCAATGGAAATTCTCCTTAGTCTCAGTCTCAGCCTTAAGCTTTTAAAAAATGAAAACAAAACCACGTTTAAGTTTTTGGCAAATCTGGAATATGAGTTTCGGATTCTTAGGAATTCAGTTTGGGTTTGCTTTGCAGAATGCTAATGCATCAAGAATATTACAGACTTTTGGAGCAGATGTTCATCATTTGTCATGGTTTTGGCTTGTAGCTCCAATCACAGGTATGATAATTCAGCCAATAATTGGTCATTTCAGTGATAAAACCTGGAATCGTTTGGGTAGGCGAAGACCGTATTTTTTGGCTGGAGCAGTACTTACTGCAACAGCATTGATTTTAATGCCAAATGCACCACAGTTTGCAGGATACATTGCTCCTATGTTTATTGGTGGTGGTCTGTTAATGATAATGGACGCATCAATTAATATTTCGATGGAGCCTTTTCGTGCTTTGGTGGGTGATAAACTACCCGAAGAACAGCATACATTGGGATTTTCGATGCAGACATTACTCATCGGAATAGGTGCAGTAGTTGGTTCTTGGTTGCCTTATATATTGTCAAATTGGTTAGGAGTATCAAACGAAGCAGATAAAGGTATTGTTCCACCAAATGTAATATGGTCATTTTATACAGGTGCCGTTGTGCTTATCGCAACAATAATATGGACAGTGGTTACAACCAAAGAATATCCACCCGAATTTTACAACACCGACACAGAAGAAAGCAAAGAAAAAAAGAAATTCAAAATCCCTGCAACAATGTTGCAACTGCTTGTTGTTCAATTTTTCTCATGGTTTGCCCTATTTTCGATGTGGGTTTATACAACACCTGCTGTTGCTCGAGAGTTTTTTAACGTTACAGACCCATCCTTGCCGGCATATCAGGAAGCAGGCGACTGGGTAGGGATTTTATTTGGTATTTACAACGGAGTTTCTGCTGTAATTGCCTTGAGTTTGCCGAAAATTGCTGCAAAACTGGGAAGAAAAGCAACACACGCAATCGCATTAAGTAT
>JAQVEY010000007.1:8452-17746 GCA_028697515.1 Bacteroidales bacterium
ATGGTTTTTTTAATTATTCTTTCAAAGGTAATTTATTGTTCGAATATCAAAAAAATAGATATAATTATACATGGGGAGTAGGGATAATTAAACATAATTTGTATTATAGAAGTGTACTTAATGGATTTCTAAGAAGATATTATTCGTCATATATCTCGGCAATGGTTCCATTTAGATTCGGAGTTCGTAAGAATCAATTAGTTTATAATTTTACATGTGATGCGAATCTTTTTTTATATTGTATGGAGAGTAGAGTAATAAAGAATTATGAAACGAGAGAATTGGAGTCAGTATCTAGTGATAATGGCTTTATTATGATTCCTTATTCAAATCTTGGTTTTAGTGTTGATTACAATTTATCTGACAAGATGTTTTTTCATTGGGGTATTGGTTGTGATTTCTTATATTTTCCTATAATTCGTGGATTTCTTATAAAACCATTCAACATAAATTTTTTTGCCGGTATAAAAGTCAAACTAAATGAATAATAGACTAAGTGGAATATTAATTGTTTTTATTGTATGTAATTTTGTTTTTATGCCATTATACGTACAATCGCAGCACTTTATTGGTGTTACGTTAAGGTCTGGATTTGGCAAACTTGGAAATAAGTACATTATGGACAGTGACTCCTATGGTTATTTTATGAATACAAATTCATGGAATGGAACACAAAATATATCAATTTATTACACATATCAACCAATAAAATTTCTGACTTTGACAACTGAAATTAATTTAAGTAGATATGTTGGTAGCGAAGATTATAGTCTTGAAAGCTGGGATCCACATAGCCCTGGTTTCGAATATCGTTATGACTATCTTTTTTCGTATTTTACTTTTGGAATTCCTTTGTATATCAATTTAAAGATTAAGAAAACTAATATTTTTGGTGGTTACGGTATTAAATCGTCAATAGTCGGGACATTTTTAAATAGTGGACATTCAGAGCATTTTGATTATTATGAAGGAATGATTGTTGAGGACTGGAATTACAGTTTAAAAATAAAACCTTCAAATATAATTATGACTGGTTATACTTTTGGTATTATTCAGGAAATTAGTGATAAACTTAGTATAGAACTATTATTTTCAAAATACAAGATCAAAAATTCACTATCAGAAGAGTTTAGTTTAGAAAAATCATTTGAAATAGATTTGGGCATAAAATACAATTTTTATATCTCAAAACCATGTTGATAAATTAAAAGCAATGTGGTTTACTTAATCTTGATTTAGAATAAAACTGTATTAAATATTTGATTTAGCAAGTTGTAAGTGTTTGTAATTTAAAAAGTCGGAATACAAAGAAAACCAAGAAAAAATAAGCTGGGCTAGATTTACTACAATCAAAACTTATCAACAAAAGGGATAATCAACAAAATATTTTTTTACTTTTGAAAAATTAATCAAAAATATGATTATATGGACATGTTGGAATTAATCAAATCAAGAAGAAGTCCGAGAGGGTTTTTTGATAAACAAGTCAGTGAAGAAGATCTGAATAAAATATTTGATGCAGGTCGTTGGGCAGCTTCATCGTACAATGGTCAGCCTTGGAGATTTATATATGCAGACAAAGAAAAAAATCCCGAATTATATGAAACATTATTGGGAATAATGGTAGAATTCAATCAGGCATGGGTAAAAGCCGCTCCGGTATTGATTTTGACAATGGTAAGAGTAAAATATGAACATACGGGGGAGAAATATTTACATGCATGGCATGATTTAGGCTTAGCTGTTGGAAATATGTCAATTATGGCTCAGTCGCTGGGAATATCTTTACATACAATGGGCGGATTCGATCCTGACAAGGCAAGGGAGGAACTTAATATTCCCAATTCTTTGGAACCTGTAACAATGATTGCTGTAGGATATGGTGGTTTGCCGGGTAATTTGCCTCTAGATATTTACAAAATGGAAATTCTACCACGAGAAAGAAAAGAAATTACAGAAATAGCGTTTAATAAACCATTTGATAAAATTTAACATTTGATTATGACAAAAAAATTGTTTTTTACTGCAACTATAATTCTTGCAGTAATTTATTATGCTAATACTCAGGAGATTGTTGTCACAAATCCTCAATTAAAAGCTGTAGTACTCGAGGAATATACAGGAATGAATTGTCCATATTGTCCACAGGGACATACAATCGCAGAATCTATTCTTACAGGAAACCCTGGTAAGGTTTCTGTAATTGCTGTTCACGAGGGTGGATTTGCTATACCTGAGGAGGGACAACCTGATTTTCGGACATCTTTCGGGAATAACCTTGCCGGTCAAACTAATCTTGAGGGTTATCCATCTGGAACAGTAAACAGACATTATTTTTCTGATTTGTCAACCAGTGGAGGTACTGCTTTAAATCGAGGCGATTGGGCAACAGCATCAAATCGTATTTTATCCGAAGAATCTTATGTAAATTTGGGTGTTATGACAGATTATAATTCTGAAACAAGAGAGCTAAGTGTTACGGTGGAGTCTTATTATGTAGAAGATTTGCCTTTTGGTGTAAGTTCAAATTTCTTTCAGATTGCAGTAACCGAAAGTAATGTTATTGCCTATCAGGCAGGAGCTAGTAGTTCGTATAACCACAAACACATCTTACGACATCTGATAACTGATCAATGGGGAGATGAAATTACTGAAATAGAAGCTGGAACTATTGTTAACAGAACTTATTTATATACATTACCAGAAGAATGGGTAGCCGAAAATTGTGAAATAGTGGCCTTTATTACAGAGTCTCATCAAGAAATTATTACAGGTGTTACTGTGCCGTTAATAGATGGCTTTAGTAATGGCGAAATTACTTCTGATTATGCCAGATTATTTACTGATGTACCAATCTCTGTAGGTCAGGAATCTGAAAATTCGGAATTTGATTTTACAATAATTAATGGTTTTGATGCAGAACAGACTTTCACTTTAACTTTGAGTCATGATGCTCCTGCTGATTGGACAGTAAGTTTTTTGTATAATGAAGAAGTTTATACCGAATCTACCCAAATAACTTTGAATCCTGACGAAACTGTTTATGCCAAAATAATTGTAATCCCCGGAGAAACTTCTGGAGTTGCTAAATGCGTATTAAATCTTCACAGTGTTGATTTTCCTGCCTATGAAGATAAGGTATGTGAAGTGTATGTAGTTTCAGGTGTGCAAAATATGATTGTTAATGGGTCTGGAACAAATACAGGTGTTAGCAGTTATGAATTTGAGCATCATTATAAAAACGCTTTAATCGCAGCAGGATGCGAAACTGTTGGAGCAATACCTGGCTATGCATTTGAACAGGCTGTAGAATTTGGTGCTCTTGATAATGTAAATAGTCTGTATTTTAATATTGGAGGTACAACTCCAGTCCTCACTTTAGGTCAGGTACTTGCTCTTAGAGAATTTATTGATAATGGTGGAAATTTGTTCCTAGCTGGTCAGGATATAGGCAGAGATATTATGGGGGTTGGATCAACTTCTGGTTCTATTACTCATAAAACTTTTTATCAGAATTACTTATCTTCATTATACTTAAACGATGGTGATGCTGCTAATAATTCTATCATGTCTGTAAATACTGACTCTGTATTTGGTTTTATTCCATCTTCCAGTTTGATAGATGCATATGATGGGGTTTTTGATCCTGATGGAATTAAGAAATCTACTAATTCTACTGATATCTTTCTTTATCCAAATGGAAAAGCCGGAGGTATAAGGGCATTTAAAGGAAGTGCTAGAATTGTTTATCTAGCTTTTGGTCTGGAACAGATTTCTAATGAAGATACCAGAAATGATATCATGGACAGAACTTACAGATGGTTTGAAGGATGGGAAGGAACTAACTGTGAAATAATTTCTAGAAGTCAGATAGATATATACCCTAATCCTGCGAGTGATTATATAAAAATTTCAGGATTAGTAAATAACTCTAATTATACAATTACTGATATTACCGGAAAAATTGTTAAATCTGGAACAATATTCTTATCAGAAGATATTATTATTTCCGATTTAAAAAGCGGATTGTATTTTATTGAGATATCTTATAGCAATAAGAGCATTTTAAATAAGTTTACAAAATTGTAAGAATTTATTGCTTTTAGAAGCTTATTAGCTACATATATTTTAAAACGATTTTTATTGTTTTATTTTCTTTGCCAAAATTAAAACTAAAATCATCAAATTTAGGCTTGCAGAATCCACTTAGGATATAATTTGAAAAGCCAAATCCTTCTGATGGAACGAAAAATGAATAGTCCATTTTATTATTATTATTTTCATCATCAAGCAAGGCTATCCCGTATTTACCCTGAGGAATATCATCATAACTGACTGTAATACATCCATTTGTGATATTGTTTTTATTTACATTCTTTTCATATTTCGGATCCTCTTTTTTAAACTCATTTTCAGATGAAAAAAATGCTAATTTCAAACTTCCTTTTGTATTTCGAATGCCTGAAATTTTTACAGTTATTGTCTGTGCATTTGCAATACTTACAATAAAAACAAATGTCAATATATTCAAAATTAAAGTTTTCATAATGCGTTATTTTTCTAAATTACTAGTGCTGAAATAACTCTCGTCAAGTGATGAACTCGTTACAAGATTAGTAATAATGATTTCTGATTTCCGCCCGGTTTTATTATTTACGGCAGTCATCTTAAAAGCCATATATTTGCCGGTAGATTGCAATTTGTAATCTGTCATTGTTATTGTCTTTATAAGTTTATTGTCCTTGTCATAAGTCTCGGTTTTATAAGGTAAATATGTACTTTTTTCTATATAAGTAATTTTGCGTTTAAATTTTTCGATAGCTTCAATTTCTGCTGTTTTGCATGTAGTTTCAATTTTATAGTATTCCTTACCACTAATAGTTTCGGTACTAAGTAATTTATAGTTATAATCAGACATCTTGGGTTTGCTCATATCCGAATTTGAAAACTCCGAACCCATAAAACTTGAGGATTTTTCACTGCTTACAATTCTTCTTGTCTTTTTTAATGATGGCAGATAAACCCACATATCATCATCTTTTTCTTCATAGTCAAAAATCAGCATTCCAGTGCCTTTTACATCGGCAGGAGATAAAAATTTTATAATTGTTTTTGTAGCATCTGCGAATTTCTTTGTGGTGTTTTTTACCTGTCGTGTTCTTACATTACCTTTGTTGTCATAGATTTTTAATGTCGAAGTCATTTCCATAGCATCTGATAAGATAGCTTTTGTACTCTTGTTGACGATTTCTTTTGCGTCTTGAGCATTAAGCAGATTGAAGCTTAAAAAACTCAAGACAGTTATAAGAATAATTTGTTTTTTCATAAGAATTCTATTTTAAGATTATTTATTTAGTTTAATATTTTTTACAATAATTTCAGGTTTTAATTTTAAAATTGAAGGAACAAGTATCAATGCGCAAATCAGGCACAATAGCAATGAGAATATTATCAGTAAAGCAAATGTTTTAAGGATTAGAATTCCCGATAAGAATAAAACTGAAAAGCCAAGAATTACCGAAATGGCATTTATTGCAATTCCACGACCTGTAGTTGTAAGGCAAATTGTAATAGCTTCTGACATATTTTTCCCGTTTTCGATTTCGGACTTTATTCTCCAAAATAAATGTATTGTATAGTCAATGCCAATTCCAAGTGCTATCGAAGAAAGTAAAGATGTTGCAATATCTAATTCTATTCCTGCCCAACCCATAAGTCCGAAGTTGCAGCTAAGTGTGAAGATTAGCGGAACTGTTCCAAGCAAACCGGTTCTGAAAGATTTAAAAATTATCCACAACAACAGAATTATTGTTATCATGGCTAAAGCAAGGGAATAGATTTGCCCTTTAATAATTGACATTGCCATATCTTTTTCGACAATACTTATTCCTGCCTGATATTTTGCATATTTTGAATTATCACAAAATCTTTGTATTTCCCTAAGGATTGAGTTGTATTCTTTTATGTTTTCAGCTTTAAATTGCACATTTACAATCGCTTTAGTATAGTTGAAGTCAACAAATTTTTCAAAATCTTCGGGATTGCCACTCATATTGTAAAACTCTATGTATTGTGCAATTGCTTCGCGGGAATCCGGAATTTGATCGTATGCTGCATCGCTTTTGTCATTTAAGGCTTTGCTCATTATTTTTATAATGCTTGATAATGAAGTTACACTGCCTGTTTGTTCTTTGCTTTTAAGTAATTGCTCAAGTTCATCCATCTCATTGACCACTTCGGGATCTTTAATATCTCCTTCAAATAAAACAGAAATGTATTTTGTCCCTCCGAAATGTTTATTTACGATATCTGTAGATTTTCTGATATCGTGAGATTTGGCCATCATTTTTTCATTGTTTATGCTGACATTTAAACGGAAAATGCCTAGCAGTGAAATGACAAAAGCGATTGTGAAAATAATGATGACAAGCTTTGGCTTTGTTATGGTTATTTTTGCTGTTTTTAATAGAAGTTTGTCAATATATGTTTTTGATTTTTCTTTAAAACTTCGGTTAACTTTACCTTTTTTCATTCCAATCAGAATAGCTGGCAAAAAATAAAGACTTAATATCAACGCCAGACCTATTCCAATCGAACATACAATTCCTGTTTGTTTTGCCGGCAACATTATATGAACTATCAAACCAAGTACCCCTGCAATTGTAGTTAGTCCTGTGAGAATTACAGGATTTGCAACGCTTTTCATACTTTGCGATACAATCTGATCCATATTTGCGTTTGGATTTGTTGCATTAAGCTCTTGATATTTCGAAACGATATGAACACCGTAATTATTTGCGACAGAAATCATCAATATTGGTATCAAAACAGCAATAATGCTAAATTCATATCCCAATAAAGGCATTAGTCCCATTGATACGCCTGTTGAAATTATCACAACCAGCATAGGCAAAATTACACCACGTTTTTCACGAAATGAAAAATACAAAAATATTATCATAACCAGCAAAGCAATTGGCATCAGTATCACTAAGTCTCGCATTGCTTTTTGCTGTATTTCTTCACGCAGGTAAAGCATTCCGGACATATAATATTTTTCATTACCCCAAATACTATTAACGATATTTTTTGTCGTTTTGATTATTTCAGAATCGCTATATCCTTTCTCCGGGTTAATAATCATTACAGAATAGCGAAAATCTTCTGAAACAAATAATTTGTATGCCAATGGATTATTTTTGATCTCTTTACGTAGCTCTTCCTTTTGAGCCTTGTCATCGGGAATGTCTTTTATTGCAGGATCAACAAGCATAAATCCATCTTCTCCGCGGATGTTTTTTGTGTTAAAAATTGACATTACATCTGAAATAATTGCACTTTCTGTCAATGAGTCATGTATAGCACTGATTTTTTCTAAAGACTTTTTTTCGATGATATCATCAGCTTCAAAAATTACAATAATAGGATCATTATGTCCGAATATTTCTTCTATTTTTTCAAGATTAAGCTTTGATTCTGTTTCTTGAGGGAGGTACCTCGTCATATCGGGATTGATTCTGATATTTCTTAAAGGAATTAGAAAACCTAGAAAAATCAGTATTGGAATTATAATAAGGAAATATCTGTATGGTTTAGTTAAAAGTTTCTTAAACATATTTGTTTTTATTAATGAGTTTATTAATTAGTTAAAAACTGTATTTCATTCCAATCCATATTCCGCTTAAAACTTTGCCTGATATATCATAAATAGTATTTTTAGGACCATCCATAATTTGACCTCCTCCGGAAATACTTAGTTCGTCATTTGCTTTCCATGTTATGTTTCCTCTGATGAGCTTTTCTTCAGTACTCAAATTGTACAGAAAACTGAGTTCTGTTGACAGTGTTTCCCAAAGCCAATTTCGGTGTAGCGACAGCATCATGGCATTATTCATTTGATAATACTGCTCAAAAACTCTTCTGGTATATTTAGCAGATTCATAAATAACAGTTTCATTCATATAATTTATTAATTGTGCAGTATCTGTAAAATCAGACGGCAGGCTTGGAGCGACAAGTTTTTCAAAATCAAAAACATATCTGCCGATATATTCTGCTATAATTTTTACTCCTGCTATGTCTTTTTCCAGTCCAATTACATAGTGCAGATTTGGGTTGGGAGTGAAGATATTGTCTTTGTAATTATTGGTATGATTATATGCCATTTCGCCACTTATAAGCCAAGTTTTTACCGGAAAACTAAAATCCAATCCTGCAGAGGTCTTTTTATAAAAGGCGGGCTGATATATTATCTTTATTGCAGGTATCATTTCAATATTCTTCAAATCAAAGGCATAATATGGGTCATAGCCGTTAAAAAACATTAGACCAAAGTCTATTCCACTCAGAGTAGTATTAACTCGTGCAGAATAACTCATATTGTCAAAATTCACATCAGGCAAAGTCATATCGTCAAATATTGCATTTGCGCCCATATCATTGCTCATATCAAATAAATCGTAGCGATAAACAGATGGTTTGAAAAAGGGTAGAAGGACAAGTTCAATATTTATTTGACTTACAGGTTTTATATTTGTCTTAAGCATGAAATTTGACATTTTCATATCTTCGATATCCGAGCTAATATAGAAATAGTCTTTAGGACAAATATTGTCAGTAGGGTTAAAACCTGTTGCTTTACCGTAATTTATTATTCTGTTTCCCAGAGAGATTTCGAAATATTTTCCAGTGTATTCTGCGTAAGCTTCTTTTAAGTTGATAATTGTTTGATGCTCACCGAAAAATATTCCGTCCCGGACACGCAAATCAGCAACAAAGCCCGTATTATTTCCCGAAAATGATGTTTTAATTCCAAATTCACCAAATGCATTAGCAATATCAAAGGTTTCAGAACCACCAAAGGCCGAACCCCGTGCAAATCCGTTTAGTGTAAATTTGGGTATTTCTGTAATTATCTCAGAATAATCTTCCTGAGACAGTAGATTAAAACTAACACAAATAATAATTAGAAAACCGAAAATCGTTCTTTTCATTTACAATAAATTTTGAGACAAATTTACTGCTACATATACTCGTAAATGGTTAGTATTTTAAAAGTAGTACTGATATTTGTGGTTCAGATTTTAAAAATAGGAGTAAGAATTTGTAATGAAATAGAGTTGGGTTTGCTTGTTTTTTGATGTTACAACTCCGCTGCCTCACCCTCCGCTGCCTTTAGATTTGCAATTACAAATTAACAATGAGTTTTTAAAAAGGAATAATGGTTATTATTAATGAATTTCTTTTTTTGCTACTTTTTTTCTTTGTTGAAAACATTTAAATTGTTAATAAAGT
>JAQVEY010000287.1 GCA_028697515.1 Bacteroidales bacterium
ATAGACTTTATGGTTTTTTAAATCAAGAAAAATAATCTTTATTTACAGTAATGATAGCTCTATGCACCTTGCACCATGCCTTTTTGGAATACTCCCTATTATTATTCTACCAGCTAAATAATTACAAATCATGATTAAAAGAGTCGAAATTTTTCGGCATAATAATTGAAAAACTGGAACTTTGATTTTTTTTATAAAAAACAAAATTTATAAGTTCAAAACGTAAATTTTATTAAATTTGCAAATGAAATGTTTTAACCCTAAAAGCAAACTAAATATGCAAAGGATTGTTAAGGTTTTTCTTCTCTTCGTTAGTGTCTCGGGATTGTTGTCATGTGCTAATTCTGTAAATGACAATGCTTATGGACAAAATGTATCAGTGAAAAAAATACTTAAAGAAATCAATTCGGGTAATGATATTTACATTGAAGATGCTGTTATTGAAGGGGATATAGATTTTAGAACATTAGAAAACATAAGCAAGGAAAACAAAAATTTGAAATGCTGTTATATAAATCAATCTCTCTGTTTTGTGAATTGTACTTTTACCGGTAAAATCATTATGTCAGGGGCAGGTACAGAAGAAGATTTTATCAAGACTTGTTTTATTAAAGGAGTTACTTTTAAAAATTGTATTTTTAAGTCAGATATAACTGCCTCAAATTGCGAATTTCGGGGCCTTACCGATTTTAGTAATTCAATATTTGAATCTAAATCCGATTTTGTAGGAGTATATTTTGCAAATAAAGAAGTTTTTTTTACAGAGTGTAGCTTTAATGAGGATGCAAATTTTTCTAATTCTAAATTTAATGGAAATGTGAGTTTCTTTAAAACAGTCTTTACTAAGTATTCATATTTTCAAAACATGATAATTGAAGGGAATGCAATATTTGCGAACTGTATTTTTGCTTCATATACTGACTTTTCTTCTGCTGTATTTAGAGGAATATCAAACTTCAATTATGTCGCATTTCGCGAAAAAGTCATATTAAATTATGTTAATTTCTATGGCAGAGTGGATTTTATTCAGACTGTTTTTGCCAAAACGAATGAAATAAAGAATTGTGAATTTCATTCATTATGCAGATTTTCCGAAACTGATTTTTCGGGACATACCGAAATAGAAAACAATGTTTTTGTTAGTCAAATGCCCGAGCTTAAAAATCTTAAGCAATCTGAAGATTCTGAATTTATTTTTAACAATAATAAAATATCAACATTTAAAGATTTAGAAACATTTGAATTTAATTCTGAAATAAATAAAAATTAAATAAAAAACCACTATTATGAAAAGAAAATTGAATATTATTTTGACATTATTTGTCTCAGTCGCTTTGGTATCGACAATGTTTTTTAGTTCATGCGATCCTGCTACAGAAGAACAGATTCTCACAACATTGGGTTGGTTGTTTAGTGATGAAAATCCTGAAGAAATACCTGATGATATAAATCTTAGTACAGCATACGGAGATGATAATTTACCTCCAAGTGTTGATCTTACTCAGTACTTTCCACCGATTGGAAATCAGGGGCAATATGGAACATGTGTAGCATGGGCAGTAGGATATAATTTGCGTAGTTTTATGTTTGCTAGAGTAAATAATCTTACAACAAGTGATATGATTGATGATTCAAAAGTTTTTAGTCCAAAAGATTTATTCTATGCAATTCCATCCGAAAAAAGAGGAGCAGATTGTAATGGTACAACTTTTCAGGCTGCTCTGGATGTATTGGTTAGCAGGGGTGTTGCTCGTATGGATGTAGTTCCATATACCAATCTCGGCAGTTGTACAGGTTCGGTTCAATCATCATGGACAGAAAATGCTACTAATTATAAAATTCTTGATTACAGACAGATTGATCAAACCGTTGAAAATATTAAAAGGTACTTATATCAAGGTAAGGCAATTGTTTTTGGAGCAAAATTGGGTGATGAGTTTATGAATGCCTATGGAGATGTTGTAATATCGAGTCAGACTTATAATTATACAGGACAACATGCTTACCATGCTATGATATTATGTGGTTATGACGATAGCAAAGGTTCAGGTGGTGCTTTTAAAGTTATCAATTCATGGGGAGAAGATTGGGGTAATAATGGATTTGTCTGGGTTGACTATAATTATTTTATACAGCAGGATTATTTTGCATTTGCATGTTTTATTGCAAATAATATCGAAGACGAACCAGATCTTGATGATCCGACTTCGGGATACGATTTACAAGCATGGGAGTTGAATGATGTATTTATGGATGGATATGAAAATACAACATACAGAGAGGCATCATATAATGTCTATAATACAGGTGAAAATGCTCTTTATGCTTCTGATGACTGGAATATTTTGTATTTATATTATAACGCGTATGATGTTAATGATTACGGAATAGTTTTGTATGATATGTACACTGATGATTACGGTACTTATGGATTTTATGATAGTCCAGATCCTGAACCCACTGATGTTGATGCTGCTGATTTTTGGGCAACTTATATTGATATCCCTGGACAAACTGGAGTAGCTAATTATGTTTCAAGTGAACTTTTTGGTGGTAGTTCAACTAAATTCTACTGGCAATATGAAATGCCTGCTTTAACAGGTTATTATTATTTGGTACTAGTTGGTGACGGATTTGATAGATTCCAAGAGTTTAATGAAGATAATAACTATTATTATTATACTTACGATAATGGTGATCCTTTGTACTTTATAAGTGGTGTATTGCAAAATCCTCCAGTATCAAAAAAATATGGAAA
Source organism: Bacteroidales bacterium (assembly GCA_028697515.1). Classification (GTDB taxonomy): domain Bacteria; phylum Bacteroidota; class Bacteroidia; order Bacteroidales; family ML635J-15; genus Bact-19. Next base: position 2,759 of record JAQVEY010000287.1, read on the forward strand.
TAAAAATATAGCTCCGGTTAAAGGACAAGTGTCAGATTTTCAATCAGTTAGAATAGGGGAAAATAAGAATATGTACTCTACAAAAGAGATCAGAAAACTTATTGATACTCAAATTGAAAGTGGAGAGATTGAAAGAAAAGTCCATGCATGGAAGAAATCGAATCCTAAAGTGAAAAAAGTGCTTAAATAGAAGAAAGGATTAACCGCTTTTCTGAACGTTTTAGTGTAAAAGTTGATATTATTAATCGAAGCTTAACTGCTTAAGTTCTAACATTTGGTTTAGGGTTCAATCTTACTCAGTTTCTTAGTCTTCTTTTCCATTATCATCTGAAGAACATCTACCATAAGTGAGAAGAACATTGCAAAGTAGATATATCCTTTAGGAATTTCAATTCCGAAACCTTCGGTAACAAGCGAGAAACCTATGAGCAATAAAAATGCAAGAGCGAGCATTTTAAATGTTGGATGATCATTAACGAATTTACTGATAGGATAGGCTGCAAACATCATAATTCCGACAGTTACAATTATTGCAACATACATAATCCAGATGTGATCAACTAAGCCAACTGCAGTTATAATAGAGTCTAAAGAAAAAATCACATCCATAATAAAAATCTGCAAAAGAATTGCCAGAAAAGTGTTTCCACCTTTTTTTGCATCAGGTTTTTCTTCATGCCCCATTACTTTGTGACGAATTTCGGTAGTTGCTTTGTAGAATAAAAAGATACCACCAATGATAAGTATTAAATCTTTACCCGAAAAACCTTCGCCAAATATATGAAACAAATCATCCTTTAATTTCATTATCAGAGAAATCAGAGATAGCAAAATTAATCTGGATATCATAGCAATAATAAGCCCTAATCTTATAGCCTTTTTTTGTTTATTTTTTGGTAATCGCTGTGCAAGAATTGAGATAAAAATTACATTGTCAATTCCCAAAACGGTTTCTAATGCAATTAGTGTGAGAAGAGCAATTATTATTTCACCAGCCATAATTTTTTTTTGCAAAAATAACAATCATTAATGAATTGCGAAATAGTTTTATAAAAGTAGTAGAGCAAACTTGTAGCGGATTATTACATTAATAGCCTTGCTAATTCGCTCCCGCACGATTGTATCGTATGGTAATGATAAATTATATAACCACACGATGCAATCGTGCGGTATTCTATGATTAAAAAAAATGTTTTTAGTAAAAGTTATTAACATTTATCTAACCAGGATAACTAAAATATTTGCACTTATTAACATCATTATGCTGCATACTTCA
>JAQVEY010000288.1 GCA_028697515.1 Bacteroidales bacterium
TAAACAATGTCACACATGAAGACCCATTCCAGTAGTGATACCCTAATCCTGTTCCTGCGTTCGTATTATAAACAAGTAAACTTACAGCCGGCGAAGTAACCGGTGCAGCGGCAGATAAATTCGGGATACTAATTCGAGGAACCAACAAGCCCTTATTAGTTGCTTTCACATCTAACATCGAAGATGCATCGGCAGATTCACCATCTGTATTAATAGCAACACCCTGAGCATATAAAAAATCACTTAATATTGCAAAAACTGATGCAATTACTATATATTTTAAATAGTTTACCATAGTTTAAGACTAAAATTCTTAGCTACGAATTTAGAAACTCTTTCAATTACTTCAAATATATTTATTAACATTTTTGTATTATTTCTAACATTTTTTTATATACAAATATAAGTCTTTATTTACTAATCTATTTATTTTTAATTTATCATTATTTATAATATAATCTATCAATCTGCGACAAAATTTACTTTAATTTTCAGCCACAGATTCACAGATTTTTAATGATGATGATAAATAATTGTCACTGATTATAATTACAACAGAATTTACACAGAATATTTTTATCTTCGATAAAAATCATTCTTTCTGTGCAAATTCGCTTTTGTAATTGAGGGTTAAAAAATCCTTTTCAGTACTCCCACTCTTCCTAAAAACAATAAAATTTCAAAATTTAATCTGTGAATCTGTGGCAATTTTTTGTTTTTTTTTCGCCACAGATTCACAAATTTCAAATGATTTTAGTTAATTGCCTCTATTAAAATAAAAACAGATTAGACACAGAAAGATTTTTATCGAGATAGAAATCATTCTTTCTGTGCAAATTTGCTTTTGTAATTAAGGGTTACAAATGCATTCCAATACTCCAAAGCTCCAATATGCACAAAATATCTTAATTTAATCTGTGAATCTGTGGCAATTTTTTTTTGAGCTTAAAGAGTTGGGAATATCGCAGATAAGTTTCAAAAATATAATCTATCAATCTGTGGCAAAGTTTGTTTTTTCTGAGTCTATTGACTTATGTATAAACATATAGTAAATGAATAGTTTTTTTTATATTGCAAAATTATTTTAATAGTACTTGTTCAAAACAAAAACGAAATAAATAACAAGATTAATTATATGAAATATTCAGAAAAAGATTATCCGTTACAAAAAGAGACTTATGAGATAATTGGTATATGTATGGACATTCATCGTATTTTAGGGAGGGGCTTATTGGAAATAGTTTATAAAGATGCAATTGAATATGAATTTGAAAACAAAAAAATTCCATACCAACGAGAGAAAAAATATGAGGTCAAATACAAAGGAATAATTCTACCACATTATTTTTATGCAGATTTTGTCGTGTATGATAAAATTATTTTAGAAATTAAATCTAAGAAAGAAATAGTTGAAGAGCATTATAGTTGGGTAATAAACTATTTAGGAATTTCAGGATGCCCTTTAGGTTTAATTGTTAACTTTGGAGAAAAATCTTTGATATCCAAAAGAGTTATTTATTAATCTTTGAGTATGTAGCTATAATTTTCCCGCCACAGATTCACAGATTTCAAATGATTTTAGTTATTTGCCTCTGCTAACAATTAAAACAGATTATCACTGAGAAATTTTATCGAAGATAAAATTGCTTATTCTGAGTTAATTACTTTTTGTAATTAAAGATTAAGAATGCATTCAAATACTCCTAAGTTTCCATGACGCGGGGGAGTATCAAAATTTAATCTGTGAATCTGTGGCAATTTTTTTTTGAGCTTAAAGAGTTGGGAATATCGCAGATAAGTTTCAAAAATATAATCTATCAATCTGTGACAAAATATACTTTTATTATCCGCTACAGATTCACAGATTTTTAATGATGATGATAAATAATTGTCACTGATTATAATTACAACAGATTATACACAGAATATTTTTATCTTCGATAAAAATCATTCTTTCTGTGCAAATTTGCTTTTGTAATTGAGGGTTAAGGATGCATTCCAATACTCCAAAGCTCCAATATGCCCAAAATATCTTAAAATTTAATCTGGGAATCTGTGGCATTTTTTTTTGAGCTTTACACACTTTTTTGTACAGTATCATGGAGCATGGTGCATATTAATGCCTGAACCTTTAGCTCAGCGCGATGCAGTGAGCATGGCCGAACTGAAGTCAATATGGTTGACCACTATTTCTCAACTTTCAATAAAATTGCAAAGAATTCATTTTGATTCTGAGCAGTTTCCTTGTCCTGCTTTTTAGAGGGCTCGATGCCTTTTTGAAAATTACTTCCTATTATTAAAAAAATTTTCTAACAGCTAAATAATTACAAAATATCTATGCAAATGATCTAGTTTTTTTAATTATCACCCAAATTATGTAGTACTTTTTCGAATAAAATTCATAATCAATCTGTAGTGTAACTTTAGCAATGTAACAATAACATATATAATCGTCTAATAATCATATTATTAAACAATTACAATTTGTTAAAAACATTTTTATTTTTTTTCTATTATTTTTTGCATTTCTAAAATAAATACGTACATTTGTATATAGATAGTATGTTTAGTTAGATAGTTATTATAAATGTGTGTTATTAGTATAATTACTTAAAATTTTAATTATGAAGAATAGTTGCAGAATTTTTATTTTTATTGTTTTGTTTTTTGGGTTTATTTTTAGTTTTAATTCATGCAAAAAAGATGTAATTCCCAGTTTGACAACAGGTGCAGTAAGTAATATTACTGAGAACTCTGCCACATTTTCAGCAAATATAAGTGATGATGGAGGATCTGATATTAGCATCAGAGGATTCGTTTGGCACACTTCGGCAAATCCGAGTATAGAGTCAAACCTCGGTTTTTCAGAAAACGGAACTGAAAGTGGTGATTTTACTTATAATATTGAAAATCTTGATGATGAGACAACATATTTTGTTAGAGCTTATGCGACAAATGAACTAGGTACAGCTTATGGCAATGAAGTTAGTTTTACTACAAATGAAAGACCTTGGAATGGAACACCTTGTACAGATTGCGAAACTGTAACAGACATTGATGGAAATGTATATAGAACGGCGTCAATAGGTGCTCAATGCTGGTTAGTTGAAAATCTGAGAACCACAAAGTACAACGATGGCAATCAAATCCCAATTATTACTGATAATATTGAATGGAAGAACTCAACATCTGGAGCAATGTGTTACTACGACAATGAAAGCGATAATGAGGAGGACTATGGTATTCTGTATAATTTCTATGCTGTAGAAACCGATAAATTATGTCCGGAAGGCTGGCATGTTGCCACAGATAATGAATGGAAGGAAATGGAAGGTTATGTTGATTCGGAATATGGAATTGGAAACAGCGTTTGGGATTCCGAAGGTTGGAGAGGTATTGATGCTGGTATTAAACTCAAAACCAATTACGATTGGTTATGCAGCCCTGATGAAACAGGTACTGACGATTTTGGATTCTCTGGATTACCGGCTGGTCTCAGAGAAGGTAGTAACGGAGAATTTCAGCGAATTAATGAATGGGGATTGTGGTGGTCTGACAAGAATGCTGATGAAATAAACGTTTATAGACGTTATTTAGGAAGTCATGAAAACAACATTGCAAGATTTCCTAGCAATCCGGCTAATGGTCATTCAGTAAGATGTATTAAAAACTAAATATCTTAATGAGAGTATTTATTTTACATATTGTATTTCTTAGCATTATACAAGTAATAAATGCTCAGCAATGGAATGTTTACAATACACCTAGATCAAGACAAATACATGATGTGGCAATTTTAAGCCAAAACAATTATGTTATTGTTGGAGGTAATCCATCTAACGATTCTATAACATACATGGCACATTCATCATCTGCTGGAGAATCATGGGAAAATTTTACTGACCTTTTCCCCGGCAAAATGATAAATACTATTCTTTTTAAAAATAATATAACTGGTTATTGTGCAGGGGACAACGAAGCTTTTTATAAAACCAGCGATGGAGGCAAGAACTGGTCTGCTTTTAGTTTTG
>JAQVEY010000289.1 GCA_028697515.1 Bacteroidales bacterium
AATTCGTCAATGGGCTTTGGATGTCTGCGTTGTTATCGAATGAATAAGCAATTACCGGTGGCAATTCATCATCAGCACTTATAATGAAATATCCCTTCGGACTGAGTTCTGCAAGGTAAAAATATACTATGCCCTTTTCAGAAATGGGTAAAACCTCTTTTATATTGAATAGTTGTGCTTTGTCCGTTGATTTTATTTTGTTAAAAACGATTTTTTCAGCTGTAACAATATCGACAGGATTTGAAAATCCAAATAAGCTAATCATTAGTATTGTTAATGATAAATTGATTTTAAAAATAGGTTTCTTCATAAGAATTGATTTTATGCAAAACTATAAAATATTATGTGACTGTATGTTAAAGAAATGTGTATTTATTTAGGTGGGTGTTTAATTAAATACTCTATTTTTGAGCTAGCGATAGTTAAAAAGCATGGAGCATGGGGCATGGATCACAGGGCATTTTGCCTGAGATAAAAGTTATAAATAGACTTTATGGATTTTTAAATCAAGAAAAATAATCTTTATTTACAGTAATGATAGCTCTATGCACCTTGCACCATGCCTTTTTGGAATATTCCCTATTATTATTATACCAGCTAAATAATTACAGAAATGTTTAATATTAATGTATTACCGATATTATTATCGATAATTTTATTAAGACTTTAATATTTTATAAGATTTCGCTTCGCCTACCGCACCCTCTAAGTCATAAAGGACGCTTACACACAGTTAAAACAAACTTAATTGTGGTTGCTATTTTTGGAATATGAGGTTAGCTGGGTTTGAACAAAAATTAAGTCACTTAATAGATGGTAGAACCAATATTAATGGCTAAAAGGATTTTCATTATTAAAATTTGGTCTGTATGTCTTATTGCTATCCATTTCCTGTATCCAGCCTTTTCGAAATCCGCAATCATAGAAGCAATTCTTTACCATCTCGTATTCAGTTGCTTTTATTGTGCGTTTTAATGTTTTATGGAACTTTACTGCTTCAGTAGGATAATATTGCGACATTAGTGAAATATGAACATTTGGAGATATTTCTTCAGAAATATACTTCAGTATTTTGCAAGATTCTTCTGCCAGTCCCGGCAAAACCAAATGACGAATAATTAAACCTGATTCGGCGATACCTTTGTTGTTTGTAATAAGACTTGATCCTTTTTGACGATACATTTCTTTTATTGAGGCTTTAGCGTAATCAGGATAATCTTTTGCCATCGAATCTTCAAATGATGTCAGTGGGTTAATATATTTAAAATCAGGCAGATAAACATCTATAATTCCTTCAAGCATTTTTATTGTTTCAGGTTTGTCATAAGCATTGGAGTTATAAACAAAAATTGGTTTTCTGCCTGTGGCTTTAATCCCTCTTATAATTGCAAGCATTTGAGGAATATAATGAGAGGGAGAAACGAACCCAACTATATTTTCAGTTTTATCCAAAACAGAACAGATATTTTTTATCAATTGGTCAAAAACAAGTTTCTGAGGTAAAACACTACTATTCTTTGAAATGTCTGAGTTTTGACAATAGATACATTGCAAATTACAATGAGGGAAGAATATATTACAAATTCCTTTTTCGCCTGATATTACAGGTTCTTCTCCAAGATGAGCACATACTGCCGAAATTCGGAATAATGCATCGCAATTGCAGAATCCTAATTCACCTGATAATCTGTTTACATTGCAGTTTCGTGGACAAGTATTGCAATTACTTAAATATTTAATTTCTGTTGCATCAAATCCCGTATAAATATCTGTATATAAATATTCCAATTCTGTGTAGATTATTTTAGTGTTCAATAATGAACTTTCCTTTTTCTGATAATCCGGACTTGCTAACTAGTTCATAGAAGTATAAACCATCCTGCTTGTCGTGATTGTCTATCTCAATTCTGTTTCCTTGAATATTGCTTATTTTATTTATCATTCTACCGGAACAATCATAAATAATCATAGTATATTCTTCATTATTTGCATTTGAAAAATAAAAATTAGTTATTTCAGAAGATGGATTAGGGAACACAAGAATATTCTTTGATATTTGTTCTTGAGTTGTGTTCACTGTGTTTGTGTAGTTTATTCTGAATTTTATGTGATAATCTATCGGATCGTACATGTCATCAGGGATATCAACCTCAATATGCAAAATCGTTTTCCCATCGAAATACTCAAGAGCATGAATAACAAGATCGTACGAATCTGAAGATTCAATAACTTCAAAATTTGTAACATCTGTGCAATAAAAAGGTAATTCTACAGGATAGTAAATTCTGGTATTACTGAAATGAAATTTGTCCCATACAGGCCAGAAACCATCCGGTTTATTAAAGTTGATATCAATATCAAGAGTTGTAGGATTTATTGAATCAATGCTTGCCTGAGTGATATTAAGACTTTCGGAATGGTTATTCTGATATGGATTAAAGAGTGGGTCTCCGAAATAGATACGATTTGCTTTACCCCCAAGCATATATTTTGCACCTGAATAATCATTAGGATCAAAAGTTCCCGATGGTAACACATCTGATAAATATACAGATTCGTTTTCTTCAAAAATTCTCAATGCCGGTCTGTTTCCTAAAAATCCCATGACAACTCCGTCATTTGATCTTTTGTGAATATCTCCCAGAGCTTCGTGATAGAGGAAAGCATTATAGACATCTTCACCCTGGTCGTTGGCATTATTGGCTCCGCAAGGGGCAAAATATCCGGTTATTCCAGTCATTAAGATTGATAAAGCAAAACTAAATGTATCTGACATAGTATAGAATTTAATCAGCCCCTCAGTATCTCCAAATGTAGCTTCTATATCACCTTCAACCATCACAGATTTTGTTTCTCCCGAATGACAGGCTCCATTAAATGCAACAGCAGGGTATAGATTTAATGCACCGATTGTGAAGCTTGTCAGACCTTCTCTTGCGTATGCTGGGTCTTCAATTTTATCAGGATCATATATCCAGCTGGGAGGATTTGGATCTGTGTTTCCACCTTCGAATAACCATAACATGTGAGCATCTCCGTTATGACCTATATCCAGAATTTTATTGTTTTCCATGTATGATGAGTTTTCAATAAAGAAATCTTCTCCACTGCCGTTATCATTTGTTTCAAGCCATATTTCCGATGAAGAAGCTGGATTCAGATATGACATATAACCCGAACTTCCCGTGTAAACGAGATTCAAGGTAGTTGCTGAATAGCCTCCTACATTTAAAGGAAAATCTTCAATATTTTCTGACTCAGCCTGAATAATTGAATAAACAAAATTCAAAGCATCATCTGCAGTTGCTCCGGTTATAAACCCATACGAAAAATCACTAAACGGGTCATCGTCAAGCATGGTGCTCATCATCAGAAATTCTCTGATGAAATTTATATGAAGTTCCTCCGGTTTACAAACTACTGCAACATACCTTGGTGCTATATTAATAAGTTCCGGAAGTATTTCATCAACATTCTCAGGATCGAAATATACTATTTCTGCATCCCGATAATCACTTATAGCAAAAACAGCGTGAAAGTAGTCATCTGTGATATTATCAATAGTTGATAGTACAATATAAGTTGATGATTGTGACTTAAGCTGAAATGAAAAAAGTGTTAAAATGCATAAAACTATTATTAGTGTTTTTTTCATATACTTTATTTTAGTGGTCGATTGGCTTTTAATTATTTCTGAAAATTTCTATTTTTCATAACTAAATTATAACTTAATGTTCAAAATTTAATTGAACAAACTTCGTGATGATAATTATTTAAATATATTGCTAAAATAAACAATTTTCAAGTACGATTTAAAAATTTATTCTGGGAATTAATGAATTAATATGATTATTGACATGTGAAGACATTTTAGTAGCGATATGGAGAATATAGCTAAGTAGTCAGTCCTTAAAAATTAGCTAACGTGTTGATAATCAACGAATAAATGTTAATAAAATCTTGTTTTTGAGTGTCTTAAATTGCAAGGATTTTAGTAATTTCGTAGAAAAGCTTGCAAAAAAATGA
>JAQVEY010000290.1 GCA_028697515.1 Bacteroidales bacterium
CAGGAGTTCTTAAAACATAACAGCTATCATGTCTGCCACTAATTTTAAAATCTTCTATTTTTTGAGTTTTAAAATTAAATGTTTTTTGTGATTTTCCAATACTTGATGTAGGTTTAAAAAAAACTCTGAAATAAATCTCGTTTCCATTGCTTATACCTCCGTTTATTCCTCCACTATGGTTAGTAAGTGTTTTACCAGAAATATCAGTATAAACATCATTATATTCTGATCCTTTCATAGAAGCAGATTTTATTCCTTCTCCAAATTCAATTGCTTTAGCACCGGGAATAGAAAATATTGCGTGCGAAATTAAGGATTCCACACTATCAAAAAACGGTTCGCCATAACCAACAGGCAGATTATTGATTCGACATTCGATAATGCCACCCACTGAGTCTTCCTCAGCCCTCATTTTACTAATTATAGACAATGTGTCACTTTCTCCACCTACACTTATCAAATTTGCTGAAATATTAACAGAAGAAATTATTTTTTTTGCTACACAACCTGCTGCAACCAAAGCTAAAGTCAACCTGCCCGAAAAATGTCCTGCTCCCGAAATATCATTATATCCTTTGTATTTTTTTAATGCAGTATAGTCTGCGTGTCCGGGACGCATAAAACCATCAAAATTATAATCATCTGTTTTAAAGTTTTCATTTGCAAAAGAGATTAAAATTGGAGCACCTGTAGTATATCCTTTATAAACACCGCTTTTTATCGATGCTGAATCGTTTTCGAAACGCGCTGTTGTTCCTTCTGCTCCAGATTTGCGCCTTGAAATATCTGTAATAAAATCAGACTCTTGTAAACTTAATCCTGGTGGACAACCATCAACAATAAGCCCAATTTCAGGACCATGTGATTCTCCGTATATGCTTATCCTGAATATTCTGCCAAATGAGTTCATAATTTAACCGATTAACTACAAATTTACAATTTATTTAACTGCTTCGATAGAAAATATAAACCCTTTATGAATATTATTAAGACTCTCTTCCCACAAAGCAGGGCTAACACTTTGATAAGGCTGAGTAAAATAAACTTCTGTAAATCCTAATTCTTTAATAAAACTAAACAAATCTTCTTTAGAAAAATAATCAGCATTGTGTTGATATGATTGTTTTTTAGATTGATCTATATATTGATCTCTTATAACTTTATAAAACTTCTCAGGAGTATCTGCTTCAATTGAATTTAACACAGCATCAGCACCTTCAGGTATATTACAAATATTATCAACTGCAGCATCTGCATTATGATATAAAAATGCCGAACCCGGAGTGAAAACAATTCTGTCTTCAGGATTTTTTATACTACTTACAACATAGTTATTTGACTCATCAAAGTATGCTTTAACTTTTCCTTTATACTTTTTTAAAATGTCTGTTATTAAATCATTACTTTCCCTACATTCGAATGGAACTTTCGGTGTAATTAAGCCTTTTTTTAACAATTTGTAACTATAATCGTAGCAATGAACCTTAGAATGAAACACGCTACCTTTTTTTAAAACACGATAAGCTTCTTTGCATAAATTTTTAGTAGCTTCAACCGAGATATGTTCTATTACAAAAGAATTAAAAACGATTTCGGCAGAATTATCCTCCAGCGGCAAAGGTTTTAGAGATTCTAAATCATAATTTATGTCAATACCTGATTTATTGTAGTGATTTGTGTCAAGGTCAATATAAGTCCAAAAATTGAAATTGCTTCTCTGATTACCAGCACCCACATTATAGAATTTTTTCTCCGAAAGACTTGATGCTGCATAATAATTATAAATATAGTCTTCTAAAAAATTATCATATAAATCAAGCCGTTTTGCTTTCAATGGCCTAAACATCCGGTAAATATTTCTAACAATTTTGGAATTATGGACTAAATATATAATTGTCGAACTATTTGATTTTCTTGTCATATTGATTAAAACTGATATTTACAAAAATATAATAATCTAATTAGATTCTAAACTAAAGACCTATATTTTAATTATTATTACCCGTAATCTCTTTTAAATCATTAAAGAAATTAGGATATGATTTTGAAACACAGTTATAGTTTTTAAGCATTGCTCCATTTTCGGACAGCATTCCAAAAACAGCCAAAGCCATTGCAATACGATGGTCATCATGCGAATCGAACTCTGCAAAACTGTAATTTCCATTTCCTATAATTTGAATATCATCGGCTTTAATATTTATTTTCAGATTTGCTTTTGTTAACTCAATTTGTAATACTTCTGCTCTTGAACTTTCTTTAAATTTTAGTCTGGATGCACCATAAATATGTGATTCACCATTTGCAAAAGCAGCAAGAATTGTAATAGACGGAATAAGGTCGGGACAATCAGTGGCATTGAAATCAAAGGCTTTAATATCGGATTTTTCAACTATCAAAACATCGTTTTCCCAATAATAATTAACGCCTGCCAGATCAAAGACTTTAAGAATATCTCTATCTGCTTGTAATGAGTTTTTATAAAGACCCTTTACTCCTATTTTCCCATTAACAGCAGCTGCTACACAAATATTTGCTATTCCACTCCAATCTCCTTCTATTTTATAATTTCGTGTAGCCTTATATGTTTGATTTCCGGGAATATCAATTACTAAATTATCATTGAAATTAAACGAGTAGTTAATATCAATACCAAATTCCTTTAATACACTAATTGTCATCAAAATATAATTTATACTAACCGGATTTATTATTATTAGATTTGAGTCTCCATCAATAAGTGCTAATGACATTATAAGGCCTGAAATAAACTGCGAAGACCCCTTAGCATCTATTGAATAATGACCGCTTTTTAAAAATGATTTCTCAAAATAAACAGGCAAGTTTCCATCTTTTGATTCATATTTACAACCCATTTCTTTTAAAACTTCAAAACTATCAACAATCGATCTTCTTAATAAACTACCCTTTGCTGTTACAGTAAATTCTTTAGCAAATAAACAAGCTATAGGCGTAAAAAGTCTTGCACACATTGCTGACTCTCTACAGTTTAGAACAATATTGCTTTTTATTTTCTCTTTATTATCTATATTTGGACTAATAACTAATTTGCCATCTTCAAAAGAACAATCTGATCCCAATTTTGAAATAATTTCACGTGCAGCCAACACATCATCAGACGCTCCAACATTCTCAATAATACAAATTGCCTGAGACAACAGAACCGCTGCCAGAATACGTTGTTCATGACTTTTTGAGGCTGGCGCTTCGAATATGCCACTAAAAAAATGTTTGTTTAGTTCTAAATCCACAATTATTATATTAATAATAAAGCAAATATATTATAATTTTTTCAATCTTTACTACCACATAAATTGCTGATATTCAAGCCAATAACAAAGATTACTTAATTTTATTGAATTTATATTAAGAAATTAAAACAAAAAGTCATATATTAGCATAATTAAAATAATTCCAATGAGAGAGAAATTAGTTTATTTTATTTGCTTATGTTTTATTATGACATCAATTTCGTGTATAGTAAAAAAACCGAACATGAATACTAATATTGATATCCCCCAAACAGAAACTGATTATATATGGAAAACCGGAATAATTACAGAAGAAATATTTGTAGATAAAGGAGGTCGTCCACATCAGGATATAAAAGATTACTATTTTCTGACAGCAGATAGCGAAGATTTTATAAATGTTTCTAAATGCAAGGGAATAAAAGAGAAAATGAGCGAATATTCATACTGGTATGTAAAAGCACGTGTTAAGAATTTTGACGGCTTGTGGGATACTGACGATCCAAATGTTCAAAGTCGAGTTGGTCCTTATCTTATTTTTGATACAATTGTAAAAATTGATTATCCTGTAAAAATCATCTTCGCAGATGGTAATGCAAATACCTATAAAATAAGTCAATCTACAATTACATACACTCCCGTTACAAAAGAACAAAGTTCATCGGGTATATATAGCGGAGGAGAAGCTAAAATAGCGAGTATTTCAAAAGAACAGTTTGCCGACATCTTTATTGATGCAGAATCTATGGTTTC
>JAQVEY010000291.1 GCA_028697515.1 Bacteroidales bacterium
TCCCTGTGGCAAAACTCGTAGCTTTTTTATACTCTTCAATTGCCTTGATTAATATTTCATCAGCAACTTCTTTTTCCTCAAATCCTACTACCTCTATTTTTTCGCCACCCTTATAATTTGTAAACCAGATTTTTAGTATTTCGGTAATTCCGGGAAATTTCTCATCCAGCTCAGCAATTGAATTAACATCATTATATGGAGAGCCGTATTTTACTGCGATGAGTTTATCATCCTGTTCGCCTCTGTCCAACATTATCATTACACCAATTAATTTGCACGCTACTACCTCACCCCTTTCGCATGCATCTCCCAAAACCAGTACATCTAGTGGATCGCCGTCTCCGCCCAGTTCTTTAGGCAATAATGTTTGAGGAATCATTCCATAATTTGCAGGATATGCAAGATATTGTACTATGCGAGGCTTTTCGTCAACAAACTCAAGTTTCATATTGCCTTCAATTTTATCAACCTCCCATTTCTCTAAAGTGCCTGCCGGAATTTCAATTACAGCATTTATATAGCCATTGTCAGCATAAGGTTTATAATCCTTAAGAAAATGTTTTTCGTTAGCTAAAACATAAAGTGATTGGTTATTTATAGTATCTTGTGAAATACTTTCTGGTGTATGACAATCGTTGCAATTACAACTTACGAAAGACACAATTATCGAAATAAGGAGCGATACAAAAGCAATCTTTTTCATCTGTTTTTTTTTCACAAAAGTATTTCAAATTCGTTAATGCAAGCAAAATATTAAAAAAATCTTGTTAAAGAAACACACTAATGATTTTTTCATTATTTTTGTGCGAATTAGCGGGAGTAGCTCAGTGGTAGAGCATCAGCTTCCCAAGCTGAGGGTCGCGGGCTCCGAAAAATAAAATCCGACAAATGGAGGATTTGTAATTTTTCGAGAGTCCGCGTAATTCTATGAAAATTTTTGAAAAAAATTGTCAGAATTACGGGATCCGATCCCCGTTTCCCGCTCAAGTTTTCTAAAATACTCTTGTTTTAGGATAGGGTATCCAAAATTCATAAATTACTTTAATAATTTCGTGTTGTTTGCAAATTGTAATTTTTGATGGATTTCTGTACCGAAAACAGGAGTAAACGAGAGTAGCTCAGTGGTAGTTAGCCAGCTCGCTGATTCCCAAGCTGAGGGTCGCGGGCTCCGAAAAATAAAATACGACAAATGGAGGATTTGTAATTTTTCGAGAGTCCGCGTAATTCTATGAAAATTTTTGAAAAAAAATTGTTAGAATTACGGGATCCGATCCCCGTTTCCCGCTCTTTTTCAAAAAAAAAGACTATCTAAATACCAAAAAAACAAATCCTGCTAAGCCAACCATTAAAATTATCAATACAAGAATCTTACGGTTTCTAACTTCTTTGTCGTTAAGCGGTCTAATCCTCCCCTGTTTTCTGTTTTTCTCTTCAATTTTTTCTCCGATTAACATTCCGACAATAACTCCAACGAGTGGACCTATACCTACAAGAGGTTGTATATCAAGAATAATTCCCAGTGGAACACATATTGCACTTAAAATACCAGTCGAGATAAGCATCCACATTGTTTTAAAGTATGATTCCGGATATTTTTTTTCTATATTCATATACATAGTTTTTACAAATATAATTTTTATTGTCAAATTTTGTATCTTTACAAAAATTTAAGACTATGTTGAAAAAACTGATTTTCTTAATTTTAACAATTTCTGCTATCGGGCTTTTTGCTCAGGAAAATAATATATATTTTGGTAACGAAGCGTATCTGAATAGTGACAGTACTTCAAATAACAATACTCAAGCCTTCATAAAAAAAGATAACAAATTCCACACAGCTTTTTCTGCTGGCTCAATGTTTAGCAATTATTACGGTAACAACTTTCTCTCAAATTACCTCGCTCCTGAAATACGTTATGACTTTTCAGATAAATTCTCAATTTCAGCCGGTACAATGATGACATACTCTTCTGCACCATCTTTTCTTT
Organism: Bacteroidales bacterium; assembly: GCA_028697515.1. Lineage (GTDB taxonomy): Bacteria > Bacteroidota > Bacteroidia > Bacteroidales > ML635J-15 > Bact-19. The sequence continues at coordinate 1,989 of JAQVEY010000291.1, forward strand.
ATGGTAACAACGAGAATGATCAGGTGAGAAATCAAAATACGATGAATTATTATATGTTTATGAAAGGTAGCTATCTGATTAATGATAAATTAAGAGTTCATGGATCTGCAGTTTTTGACTTATCCCCTAGGGCTACATCGGGACAAAATGCTTTTAACTCGTTTGGATTTGATTATAAAATTGGCGAAAACACTTATGTTAGTGCCGAGGTTTCTTTCAGCAATTTTAATAATAATAATCCATTTATTAACTACCATAATAATGGACTATTTGATAATCATGCAAACAGACCATATAATAATTCTTTGTTTTCTGAACCTTTTCCGTCTTGGTAGATAATGACAGAATTTGTTTCTTTAAAAAATTTTCCAACAACAGCAAAAGAGTTAAGAGCCCTTGAATGGGATTGTGCTGATATTATTCTTATTTCCGGCGATGCTTACATTGACCATCCCTCATTCGGGACCGCAGTAATTGCAAGGGTACTTGAACATGCAGGATATCGTGTAGCAATTGTGCCTCAACCAAATTGGCGTGACGATCTACGTGACTTTAAAAAACTTGGAAAACCTCGTCTTTTCTTTGGTGTAACTGCAGGTAATATGGATTCGATGCTAAATCATTATACTGCAAACAAAAGACTACGATCACAGGATGCCTATACACCAGGAGGTCAAACTGGACAAAGACCTGATTATGCAACAGATGTATATTCAAATATTCTTAAAAATCTATATCCTGAAGTCCCTATCGTTATCGGAGGAATCGAAGCATCTATGAGGCGTTATGTTCATTATGATTATTGGCAAAATAAGCTTTTAAGCTCAGTTCTGGAATCTTCAAACGCTGATCTACTTTGCTATGGAATGTCGGAAAAAGCAATTGTACAAATTGCTGACAGATTAAACGATTCGGGACAAATTTATAATTGTTACGATATAAAACAAATTGCATATCTAAGCGACTTTAATGATAAGAGTGAAAATGATCTAAAACTGTTCTCATATAAGGAACTGCAAAAAGACAGACTAAAATATGGGAAGAATTTTGTAAGGATTGAACAGGAATCAAACTACAATTCAAACCGTAGAATAATTCAAGATCTTAAAAACAAAAGACTTATTGTCAATCCTGTTTTTCCTATAGTTACTGAAAAAGAAATTGACAGCATCTACGATTTGGAATACACAAGATTACCTCATCCAAAATATAAGGATAAAGAGCCTATTCCTGCTTATGAAATGATAAAGCATTCCGTAAATATTCATCGTGGTTGTTTTGGCGGTTGTAGTTTTTGTACAATTTCAGCACATCAGGGGAAATTCATAAGCAGTCGTTCAGAAAAATCCATTTTAAATGAGCTGAAAAAACTAAGTCAAATGCCTGATTTTAAAGGACATATAACTGATATTGGCGGTCCTTCGGCAAATATGTATAAAATGAAAGGTTTTGACACTAGTATTTGTGATAAATGTAAAAAACCTTCCTGCATATTTCCTGTTGTTTGCAACAATTTGGATACTTCACATCATAATCTGACTGAACTATATAAAAAAGCTGCGGCAATTCAGGGTATCAAAAAAATCAGTATCGGCAGTGGAATAAGATATGACATTGCTTTGCATGAAACAAATAATCAATTGACAAATCGTTATAACAGAGAATATCTTGAATTATTAATATCAAAATATATTTCGGGACGGCTGAAGGTTGCTCCGGAACATTGCTCTCCAAAAGTTTTAAAATTGATGCGTAAAACATCTTTTAACCAATTCAGGAAACTGAAATCAGTATTTGAAAAGATTAATGAAAAATACAATCTAAATCAGCAATTAATACCATATTTTATCTCCGGGCATCCGGGGTGTAAAGAAATTGACATGGCTGAACTGGCAGTAGAAACCAAAGATTTAGGTTTTAAGCTGGAACAGGTACAAGCCTTCACTCCTACTCCGATGACACTTGCAACAGTAATGTATTTTACAGGAATTGACCCATATACAAATGAGAAATTATATGTAGCAAAAAGCCG
>JAQVEY010000292.1 GCA_028697515.1 Bacteroidales bacterium
AGAATTTTCGGATTATTTTGATAAAGCTTATGGAAGAAATGATATTGCTCCGGATATTATTAAGAATTGCCCAGGAAAGTAAAAAATTAAAAAAACCGTTAAATATCTGACGGTTTTTTTACTTTTGCATATAAAGTAAAGCTAATTTGAATTCGATAAAAAAACATTTTACAACTATTACAAACGAACAGATACTATTAATTAGTACTGTTTCCTTTTTTATTACTATTATCCTTTTTGTAATATATGTTAATCGGATAAATATTTATGGGAATTTTAAGATTCAAGTTTTTGAAGATGGAAAAAATATTACAGATTCTTTGAATATTTTTGGAGTATCAATTTTCAACAGAGAAAAAGAACTTAAAAGAAACTGTGGATCTCTTTTAAGCGACAATTATTGGTATTTTAAAAGTCTTAAGATAAAACCTCATTCGGGAAAATGTATGAATTCATTTCGAATTATAATTAAAAGTGATGAAATACTTCTAGATACGGTTGCCTTTATTAAAGACACATTTGTTATTGACAGATTAAATTACGAAGATAATTATTTCAATAAATTAGTTAATGTTGGATTTTTCAAAAACAAAAGAACTAGAGTATTTACAAATATTATATTTTTATGTTTTGTGTTTTTTTACGCACTTATATTGATAAGAAAAAATATCAATTTTAAGACCTGTACAATTTTATGTATGATATTATCAGGAACAGCAGTATTCTTTTATCATTTTTTTGTATTAGAGAAGATTTTTCTTTGGTCTGGATACCTCCTTTTGTTTTCAGCATCTGTATTATCAATTGTATTAGTTAATAAATTCTTGAGTTGTGAAAAGAAGAGAAAAAAAAATATATTATTATTTTTTACAGGTATTTTGTTAGGCATATTACTCTCCGAAGCTATTTTACGTTTAATCGGTATGAATATCTCATATTTTGAGAAAAGGTTCGGTTATTATGAGTCCGTATATTATCAGAACAGAGTTAGAAATGATTTCTCTAGAACACCAAAATCAGAATATTCTCTAAAAACATCTGAGTTTGATTATAAAAGATATTCTAATTCTTTAGGACTTTCTGGTGATGAACCTGAATATAAAAATAACCCGTTAGATTTTTTAATTATTGGTTTGGGAGATTCATTTACTGAAGGTGATGGAGCACACGCAGATTCAACATGGCTAAAGTTTCTCGAAAGAAAAATACCAGATAAAGATAGTTCTAATTTTATATGGATAAATGCCGGATTATGTGGAAGCGATCCTTTTTATGAATATAAACTGTTACAAGATAAATTACTTGTTTTTAATCCTGATTTAGTTATTATAAATTATGGTAACGAGTTAACCGATGTTATTATCAGAGGAGGAATGGAGCGTTTTGAATCTGGCAAAACTGCAATTAATTATAAAATATGGGAGCCTATATATGCAGTTTCATTTATTTGTAGGTTAATAGTGCACAATCTACGTGGTTACAACGATTTGTTTCTTTCACATTCGGATTATGAAAACGAAAAACAAAGAGCTATTAAACAATTAAAAGAGAGTCTATTAAATTTTAAAGAATTGTCTGAAGTATTTGGATTTGAACTTTTAATTGTTTTTCATCCAATGAAAAAAGAAATTGATAATAAGAAATATGATAATGAAAGTAACTGTAACGATCAATTAATGAGGTTCGCTAATGATAATGGAATAAATTATGTAGATCTTTTACAGTACTATACGGAAGTCGAAAATATATCCTCTGTAAACTCACAGAAATACTATTGGAAATATGATGGGCATCACAATGCCGCAGGGTATGAAAAATTTGCCAATGGAGTTTATTGGAAGCTAAAACAAATGAATCTTCAAAATTGATATTTGTCAGGAATATTATTGAGTTGTGATAAATCTGCAGGGCTCGCATTTTCATAATCGATATCAAATTCCATCATGCCGTTATTACCTACTTGTACATTCATCGGGAACCCTTTTAGCATTGCACTTATTTTAATCCCAGCATCATGACCTACACGAATACGCATTTTTCTTGCTCCGTTCTCCTTACCCGCTTTAATAAGTTTGACAGCAGCATCAATTTGTTTTTCTGTTGAGACTTCCGGAGTCATAGCTTTATATATCAACCAGGGCAAAGGACTTACCATCCAACCATATTTCTTTAATAAATCAACAGCAGTATTAACTCCTTTGTAAGTTGTTATGTCATATATCTTATCCATTTTCATTATGTTTTTGAACAAATATATATAAAAGATTTTATTTTTTGCTTTTATATATGTTTTAATTAAATTTGCAATAATCAAATCAACCTAGATGTTATTTATAAAACATATTGTTTTCTTTTTATTTGCAAGTTTTTGTTTGATTTCATTTTCTGCAAAAGCTCAGTTCAAAATAGAAGTTTTCACAGGAATAGCTGTAAATCCTGTGGACAGACCTTGTCTGATTTCAGCAGGCTTATCTCCAGGATATGAATACAAAAACTTTTCTATGGATTATGCAATGGATTTTAATATAAATCATAGAGATAACAAAGCTATAAATGCATTTGCAACAAATCTTGCCTATAAAATAAATGTAAAAAACAATCCTTTAAAATTCTCACTGTTTTATTGCAACAAACCTGTAAGTCATATGTTAATTATTCATAATACTGGGTTAAAAATAAATTATTCACTTAAAAAATGGGAGTTCATATTAGGCAACAATTTTAATATTTACAGATTTACAGATAATGCAGTTGAAATATATGGCATAGATGATAATCAATATCTTATAGAGGCAGCAAATATTATGTATTCAGTTAAATACTTTTTTATGCAAAATGCTAATCCATGGAATGTATATTTCAATCTAACAAATTTTGAAAAGTTTATTATAGAACAAGAAACAAATCCTATGTTTAATCTGGGTTTTATTTGGCAGAAAAACAATAATTATCCTGAGATTTATGTAGATTATTGTTATCAGTCAGCAGGTCTAAACAATATTAGAGTAAATTATTTTGGTTGGATATTAAGAATTGGAGCTAAATGGGAAATAAATTAAAGATATTTATATTATTGCTATTTATTGCCGGAATTTATTCTTGTGATGTTGATTTTACTGGCTTTATCCGTTCTACAGATAGAATAGAAGACAGATTTATTCAATCGATTGAATACAATGATAATCATCCTACAGAGAATATAATTGTTAATTCATCTGACTATTGTTTACTGGCAGCTTCTGATTTACATGTTGGCACAACTGTTAATACTGAAAAGTTACTCGACTACTATAGTTCATCTGATGATATTGCATTGTTGTTAGTTGGTGATATCGTTTCTGGTCGGCGTGAGCATTATGAGTTATTACATGAAATAACTGATACTTTTACAAAACCTTTGTTTATGATGGCAGGCAATCATGATCTTTATTTTGATGGATGGAAGTCTTATTATGAATTTTTCGGTAGTTCTACATATTATTTTACAGTAACAACAACAGATACTGCCGACTTATACATTTGTCTAGATTCAGGTGGAGGAACTTTAGGAAAAAGTCAGGTCGAATGGCTTGAAAACTTACTAGATGAACAGAGAGAAAATTTCCGTTATTGCATTATTTCAAGTCATGTAAATATTTTAAGAACAAGAAGAACAACAAGTGCTAACCCTTTGGTTGAAGAAGTAGCTTATTTACTAGATTTATTTGCAAAATATGATGTTAATTTGGTTATTACAGGTCATGACCATGTTCAGGATGAAGCAAAAATCGGAAATACAACTTATTTGATTTTGGATGCAGTGGTGGATTCTAATCCGAATGCGGGATTTTTAACAATATCTGTAAATACGGATAATTTAAGCTATGAATTTATCAGATTTAATTAACCCTTATTTCATATCATCAACCTTTCTCAAGTCATCCTCACTTAAAACATTGCATCTATTTATAAGCAAGGTATTAAAATATACTTTGCATGTCATCTCAAGCACTTCCATTCTATTATAAGCTTCGAAA
>JAQVEY010000008.1 GCA_028697515.1 Bacteroidales bacterium
ATCCCGTGTGCTGCAGGCTGGGTTCATTTTACTTCGGACATGAAACTTAAATTATTTTGCTTATCGGAAACCATCGAAATAAAGAATGTTGTACTTCCTGCCGGAAGCTGGATTGTGAGCAATTATTCAGATGATGCTCTTGTTGCCGTTTTCCCCGAAGATACTCTTATCGGTTCGTTTCCGGTAAAAGGAGGAGGAGGATCTAAAGGTATTCAGACTTCATTTTATGATAATGGAAATATTAAAAGCTTTTTCCCATATCAAAAATTTGAATACCAAGGAAAAGAATATAAGAAAAGCATATTTAAACCGATTACTCTTGAGGAAGAAGGTGTAATTGTTGAATGAAAGACATCTCAAAATTTATAATATTCAAATTTTAGAACATTTTCAGAAAAATGATGTTTATATATCATTGAATTATTGCATAACTATTTATCATGAAAAATAATTTCTCGAAAAAAATCTTCACTTCTAGCTTGCTACTAAATGATATAGGATTTCTTATTATAAAAATCCCTCAAATTATTGGCATGAGATTCAATAAAAAAATTTCTCACTCATTTGTCGAGAAAATCATGACAGTAACCACAGCTGTCAATGGTTGTGTTTATTGTGAGTGGTTTCATGCAAAGCAGGCACTAGCCAGTGGTATAAGTGAAAAGGAAATAAAAAATATGATAAATCTTCAGTTTCAGACAGATGCAACAGATTATGAATTGACAGCTTTGCTTTTTGCTCAACATTATGCCGAAACAAATAGAAATCCTGACGAAGCTATGCTAAAAGAACTTGTTGATAAATATGGAGAAAAAACATCAAAACAAATTATGCTTGTAATAAGAATGATTTTCTTTGGGAATTTATATGGAAATACATGGGATGCAGTTCTTAGCCGTTTTAAAGGATTGCCAGCAAAGGGAAGTAATCTTATATTTGAAATGTTCTATTTTATAATTAATCTCTGGGTAATGTTTCCTACAATGTTGATTATGAGACTTAATACAAAGAACCAAATCATTACATAATACGAGGTTTTAGCTTAGATTTAATCCAATCCACCTATCATAATCTTCCCGAGTATTAATATTTGCCAGAATTTTGCAATTTTCAAATTCTATATTTTTTCGTCTGTATTTTTTTAGAAAAGTCTTCAGATCTAATGTGTTATCATCTTGTGTTAAAATATCAGAAATAATTGTCGGAGATATCAAAACAGGATGACCACCTTTATTATTAAATGAAGGGCAAATATAATCAGCGTCATTTATATTAGGTAAAAGATTAGTCAAAATTTCCTCTTCAATAAAAGGATTATCAATATTTGTGAAGAAAACAGGCAATGTAGGGTCGCATTTCTTTAAGCCAAATTGCAGTGAATAAAATCTCCCATAATCTGTATGATTATTTACAACAACTTCTGTTTTTTGAGGTAAAGAAAAATTCTTGGTTCTAATAAGTTCTGCTCCTTCAGTATTCACAACAAGCACTATTTTTCTACAATCTGAAGTATTAAAACTTGTACACAAATGTTCAGTAAAATTGTGATTCTCATTAAATCTTAGCAATATTTTTGGAATCCCCATCCTGCCCGAAGTACCTGCCGCCAGAATTACTGCTGAAAAATCCATTTAAATATAATATTTGGAAATATTACTATTCTGGTTGCTCAATAATTTCTTTTCTTATAAAAAACATTTGATTTTGGTCTCCACTACTCCAATGATATCCTAACGAAAAAGGAAGTTCTTTAACATTATCGCCACCTGCATCATAAACTTTCTTAAGGTCATTTTGCATTAAATATGGACTTGGAAAATCGGCTATAGGCTTAACATAAACGCCATAAAAATAAGCATCCCATTTTGTCATATCATAATATTTATATGGAATACCCGTGTCATCCTGCAAAACTGATTTACTATTATCTAAAATAATATTACGTATTGTATTAAAAGTTCCATAATGCAACAAATACGAAGCAGATTTTACGTAAGTGTTTATTTCGCCCAAATTGTTAAGATATGTTTTAAATCCGGGAGTACTGGTAAATCCTTCGTCAGAAATGTCGCAGCGAAAATATCGTAATGTTTTAACTTTGTCAGACTCTTTTGTGTTGAAATCAATAGTTACACATTCTGTTGCTGAAAATCGTCCTGTAACAGTTGAAAGAGGTTTAAAACTTCCGTCCGAAGAAACATACTCATACTTTACATCAATAATTTCATGACCGGTTTGAGCCATAAAAAATATTATAACCGGCAAAACCCCTTTTACTCTGGCATTATGCAAATCTGTATTCATTCTTCCGGTAATAAAATAACTACGCATGTAAATATCTCGAATTGAATAATAAAATTTATCGAGATAATCAGATAAGTCTTTTTGTTTCATTTTTGACAAATCGGGAACTTCGCCCAATTGCTCCTGAGCTAAAAACAAATAATCCTCAGCATAAGGGAACAAAATATATGCATGTAAAAAATCTGGACCAGAAAAAGGATAAAATAGTAAAAGGGAATCGTTTATTCGAGGACTTATCTCCTCATTACGCCAATTTGCCATTGGAGTTAATCGAGTGCTATCCATTGAAGGCCAGTCAACATTAATTTTTGCTTGATATTCTTTCCAAAAAGTTAAATCAATCGTTGTATCTGTAATCGAAGCAGGAAATTCCTGACCTGTTATAAAAAGAGCAAATTCCTGATATTTGTTGATATTAACTGTGTCGGTTTGAGCATAAGTCCTAGAGCCACCGAATAATGCAATTGTAATAAATAATACTGAGAATAATTTTGTCTTCATTTTAAGTTTATTTTTTAATGCTACAAAATTAAGATTTTTTGATGAGGACTGAAATAAAATTTGTGAATAGGGGAAGAAGAATTTCTAATCTGATTTATTTCGAAATGAATATAATTATGTCAAGAAACTCTGCTCGTTTAATTTCACGCAAAGACGCAAAGACGCAAAATCTCTTTAATTATTCTTTGCGAACTTTACGTATTGCTTAGAAATATCTACTTTATACTGTAACTAGTGCAAAACGCGAATGCTTCGACAAAACCATCAACAAACTTGCAATTGAGTGTTGAGAAGTAAAATGACAAAATTTTATAAAAAATAATTTTTATAAAATAAAAGAGCTGTTTCATTCCGAAACAGCTCCTTAAGTCATATTAAACTTAAAATATTTCTACTCTAATAAATTTCAATTGCAAAATCCATTCTTGCTTGCACTCCACGAAGTCTATTTACATCTTGCAATAATTTGTAAAACTTATAATTCTCTCCAAGGGTTTCTTTAAGAAAACTTTCTGATGCTTGTCCTGACATATCGGTCATTAATTTTTCCATAAAATCTACTTTTTCTGGATATTCAAAAATTCTATAGTCTTCAATTTTAGCAAGTTCTTTAGCTTTTTTTACAGCAGCATCAAGACCACCTATTTCGTCAACTAGTCCAATTTCCTTTGCATTTACACCGCTCCAAACTCTTCCTTGTCCAATAGAGTCAACTTCGGCTTTGGTTAATTTTCTTCCGTCAGAAACTCTGGTTAAAAACACATCATAAAAATCTTCGATTTGTCTTTGAATGAATTCGCCTTCGGCAGGAGTAAACGGTCTCATAATAGAGCCGAAATCCGAATTGTAATTTGTCCCAACACCATCTACTGTAATTCCCAATTTGTCATTCATAAGTTTTTCGATGTTTGGTATCATTCCAAAAACACCTATTGAACCTGTAATTGTATTAGGTTGAGCAAAGATATAATTTGCAGGACAAGAAATATAATAACCACCTGATGCAGCAAGATTACCCATAGAAACAACCACAGGTTTTACTTTAACAGTAAGCTCTACTTCTCTCCAAATTATTTCTGATGCAAGACCAGAACCTCCCGGAGAGTTTACTCTTAATACGACAGCTTTAACATCTTCATCCTCTCTTGCTTCACGAATAAGTCCTGCCATCCAATCACCTGCAATATTATTGTCAGGTTTTGCCCCATCTACTATATCGCCTTCTGCAAAGATTACTGCTATTTTGTTTTTGGATTTATTCTTTTCAGTTTTAATTTTAGCATCACAATATTTATTTATATTAATCATAAATTCTTCAGGTTTGTCTTCTGATTCTGATTTAGTTTTTAATTCAGCTAAAACCTCATCGTAATACATAATCCCGTCAATAAATCCGTATTTTAAAGCAGTTTCTGCATCATAAACCATCAGACTGTCTGCATACATATTTAAGTTATCCATGCTTATGTTTCTTTGTTTTGATATCTTCTGACACATATCATCCCAAATACTTTGCAACAGGGTCATGGATTGCAATTTACTTGCATCACTCATGTGGTCGTTCATAAATGGCTCAACAGCAGATTTAAATTGTCCGTGTCTAAATATTTGTGCTTCAACACCAAGTTTTTCGAGGGCACCTTTAAAAAACATGACTTGTGAATTTAAGCCTTTCCATTCTATCCCACCCTGAGGATTCATATAAATTTTATCAGCAACAGAAGCTATATAGTATGCTTTTTGAGAGTATGCAGAAGAATAACAAATAATGAATTTCCCCGAGGATTTAAAATCAACAAGTTTGTTTCTAATCTCTTCTAAACTTGCCAACCCTGCAGGAACATAAGTTAAATCGAGGTATATCCCTTTAATTCTCTCGTCATTTTTTGCCTTTTCTAGTGTTTTTAAAATATCATTTAAACCAAGAACTTTTGTTGATTCAAATGTCATAAAATCAATACTTTCAAAAGGATTATCTGATGCTTTATCCGGGATGTCAGTAGCCAAATTCATTGTTAAAACCGAATTATCATTAACAAGTACTTCTGTCTCACCTAATCCGGCAATTAGTGCTGAAAATATTCCAAATAAAATACCGAAAATCACAACAAAAGTTATAATACTTCCGACAACTGTTGCCAAAGTATATTTCCAAAAATTATTCATATAGTTATTTATTAGGTTAATAATGTGCTAAATTACAATAGTATTTTAAACTAAACAAAACTCTTAACAAGATATTAACTTAAAAAAGGCTTAAAGAGATTACAAAACACGTATTTACTTGTCTTCAGCGACTTATATTCAAAAAATATAATACTATTTACAAACCTTATCGTATCCGATGAGAGCATCAAGTTTGTTTTGTAATGAAGTTTTATTTTCATCTTTCATAAGAGGTTTTTCCCAGTTTCCGTACATTGGATTTGGTAGAATGATAAAGAATGATCCAAATTGATCTTTTAGCTCATCAACTTTGTCGAAACCGTACTTATCTGTTCTATCATCAAGATATGAGTCGAAATCCGCAAGATTATCTCCGATTAATAAAACGATATTATATTTCTCTGCCACTGCAGCTCTACGAGCGTCTTTAGCACTCTCGTCTGTTCTGCAGTAAAAGTTTTCTGGTTCTACTTCTGGAAATCCTAAATTCTTCATATTCTCAATAGTAGCCTCGGTTTCGTTTTCACGACGATTTGAGATATAAACTATTTCAACATTCTTCGAAATTGCATAGTTAAGGAAATCTATTGCTCCGGGAATAGCGGTAGCACATTTTTTATCTGACCACTCCTTCCAGTTTTCTTTGGTATAAGACGTGTCTTCAAGAATAAGATAAGCTTCAAAATAGCTGTTATCTAAAACTGTTTCGTCAATATCAAGAATTACAGCCGCAGGTTTATCTCCTTTACTTGATTCGAGATTATTATCCAAAGCTAATTTTGCATAATTAAATGATTGATAACAACAAGCCCTATATTCCGCAGAAGTTTGTACCCATAATGTTGCATTTAACAAGAATTCCGAAGTTTCGTCTAATACAACAACTTCTTTTTCACAACACACTTCCTTTTTGTCCTTATCACAATTACATGACCAAGTTGTAAAAACAACACAAACGATAATTAAATAAAATAGGTTTTTCATAAAATTTATTTTTTAATTTATTAACAAAAATAATCAAGATTTCTTTCTATACCCAATCAGAAGTCAATTTTTTCAATAAAACTCATTTTAGTACAGCACCAACACTAATCTGTAATCCCTGATAAAGGATTTTACTATTATTAAAACTAAAACTTCCCGATTCAATTATTGTATTGCTTTTGGTTGCTACATAGCTTCCATCAACTTTAAACAATTGACTTCCTATATAATAATTAGCTCCGATATATCCCCATGCTGATTTGGTAACTTTAAAACTCAATTTTGTTCCAAAGATATAACCCCATCCGAATCCGTTCTTTTTATAATTTAAATTGGAATCAAACGAAGAAAAGCTATGTGCTTCTGCCAACATAGAATTAAACTCTGACTTAATAATTTTTTGATTAAAGCCCCAAAATCCGAAAACTCCACCAAGAATGTCAAATTTTACCTGTTTAAAACTCAATACGACAGCTGGCAATAGGGTTAATTCCATTGATTGAAAAGGGCCAACTAATGCACGTTCCGAGTTATATTCTTCTGAAAATCCAAACATGCTCATCCCTCCTATATGGTATAAACCTATTCCGGGCGATATTTGAAAGAAGTCTGACATTTTAACTGGTAAGCTAAAATTTACAGGTGCTACCGGATTTGAAAAATAACCGTTTTTCGGGAAAAAATATGAAAAGCCAACAGACTGAGAATAGACTTGCGCGGAAAACAATAGGAAAAGAAAAATTACTATTAGTTTAAGTTTTTTCATAAGTTAGTCTGTTAAAGATAATATAATATTTTACTCGTCAGTAGTTCCTTTTTGCCACAAAATCTGGCCTTTTTCATACATTACCTCTCCCAATAGATTTCCCTTATCATCGTAAAACGACCAAAGACCTTCAGCTACATCATTGATATAGTTTTTTGTATATCTAATCTGACCATTATCATAATACACATTGCTGCTGCCATTTTTTAAGCCTTTTGCAAAATATCCCACACTCCAAATTTTACCATTCTCATAGTAAGCTACCCACTTTCCTGTTCTTTGGTTATTGATAAGAGTGCCTTCAATAAACAAATTACCTGACATATAATACTGTTTTTCATAAACACTGTCTATGTTTTGCGAATTGAAAAAATGTATTTTCATCGGTTCTCCTGTATCAAAAGTGTCAATAATTATCATCTCTTTACTAGTGAAAACAGTGTCTCCGTTTGAAACTATAGACTTTATGCTATCATTTGTGTTTTCTTTTGCAATATCCGACTTAGAATGATTATTATTACAAGAAAATGCTGTTAGAAATATCATTGCAGCAATAATAATGGATATAGTTTTAATGTTTTTCATACTAATAAATATTTGCACAAAAATATAAAAACACTGTTAATAATAAAACATAAACAAAGGATAATTACTAAATGCAATAAGCATTATATGACTGATTAAGAAAACTGATTAATATCAGCTTTTCATCTTCATATTAAATAGGCTTTATTAAATTGTTATTATATTAGTATATTATTTAAGCTATTTGTTTTCAATTTAATTAAGTAATTATATCTTTGCTTATTAATTTACAGAAGTATTTCTATTTTTAAAGAGATGAAACAGAAGACTATTTTAAAAGAAGTCAAATTAGAGGGCCCCGGATTACATTATGGTAAAAAAACAAGCCTTACAATAAAACCTGCAAAACCCAATACTGGATATATATTTGTAAGAACTGATTTAGAATCAAATCCACAAATACCAGCATTAGCCGAATATGTTACGGATACTTCAAGAGGAACCACAATAGGCAAAAACGGATACAGTATAAGTACTATAGAACATTTATTAGCAGCCACATATTCTCTTGGCATTGATAATGTTATTTTTGAAATTGATGGTCCTGAAGTTCCAATTTTGGATGGAAGTTCTAAATATTTTATTGAAGCTTTATATAAAGCAGGTATAGTTGAACAAGATGCTGTATTAAAGATTTTTGACATACGCGAAAATATTTTCTTTTCTGATGAGGAGCGAGATATTGAAATAAATATTTTCCCTGACAAAAAATTTAAATTAAACGTACTTGTTGATTATAAATCTGATATATTATCAAATCAATATGCTGTTTTAGATAATCTAAAAGATTTCACACAAGAAGTTGCTTCGTGCAGAACCTTTGTATTTCTAAGTGAGCTGGAACCCTTATTGAGATTAAATCTTATTAAAGGAGGTGATTTGGACAACGCTATAGTTATTGTCGATAAAGAAAGTACACAAGAAGAATTTGACAGATTGGCTAAACTATTTAATAAGCCTAGTGTTGCAGTTCAAACTTCGGGAGTATTAAATAATACAAAATTGCAATTTACAAACGAACCAGCCAGACATAAGCTTTTAGATATTGTTGGCGATTTGGCCTTAACAGGATATCGTTTTAATGCTAATGTTGTTGCACGTCGTCCTGGACATTTTGGCAATACTCAGGTGGCAAAAATAATAAGAGAGCATATTAATGCACTGAAAAAAGATGCCGAGAATGCTAATATTCCAGTATATAACCCTGATGTAAAGCCCTTAATGGATATAAACAGAATTAAGGAATTTCTTCCTCATAGGGCTCCTTTTCTATTTGTTGATAAGGTCATGTCTTTAACAGATGTTGAAGTTATCGGAATAAAAAATGTAAGCAATGATGAGTTCTATTTTGTAGGGCATTTCCCTGATGAACCAGTTATGCCGGGAGTTTTACAAGTAGAAGCAATGGCGCAAACAGGAGGGATTTTGGTATTAAACACAGTGCCTGATCCTGAAAACTACTTAACATTTTTCTTAAAAATAGATAACGTAAAATTTAGAAAAAAAGTCGTCCCTGGTGATGTTTTGGTCATGAAACTAACATTACTAGAGCCTATACGCAGAGGGATCGCTCACATGAAAGGCGAAGCTTATGTTGGCAAGGATATTGTTAGCGAGGCTGAAATGTATGCACAAATTGTTAAATCAAAAGAATAATTATGAATCAACCACTTGCTTTTGTACATTCAGCTGCAAAAATTGCAAACAATGTAGTTATTGAGCCTTTTGTAACTATTCATAAAAACGTTGAAATAGGTGAAGGAACATGGATAGGATCTAATGTTACAATTATGGAAGGCGCACGGATCGGTAAAAACTGTCGTATTTTTCCGGGTGCTGTTATTTCAGCTATCCCTCAGGACTTAAAGTTTCAAGGAGAAGAAACCCTTGCAATAATAGGAGATAATACCACAATAAGAGAATTTGTTACTGTAAACAGAGGAACCTCTGCTAAAAATAAAACTAGTGTCGGAGCTAATTGCCTTTTAATGGCATACGTACATATTGCTCACGATTGTGTTGTTGGAAACAATGTTATCCTTGTAAATGGAGTAACTTTAGGTGGCGAAGTAATTATTGATGATTTTGCAATCATAAGTGCAAATTCACTTATACATCAGTTTTGTCATATAGGTGCACATACTATGCTGGCTGGAAACTCTCTGGTAGGTAAAGATGTCCCTCCTTATATTAAAGCAGCAAGATATCCACTATCTTATGCAGGAATTAACTCAATTGGTCTGAGAAGAAGAAATTATTGTAACGAGAAAATCAATCAGATTCAGGATATCTACAGAGTATTATTCAGTAAAGGAATGAATTACTCACAAGCAATAGAATATATTGAAGCTGAGCTACCTGCTACTAAAGAACGTGATGAAATTATCCTTTTCGTGAGAAACTCAAAAAGAGGTATTATTAAAGGGTATTTTGATAATTCTGAAGATTAAAGCATCTTTTATATAAAAATAAACGAGGCTGTCTCTTTGGGCAGCCTTTATTAATAAACAATAATAACAATTTGTCAAATTCAACTATACCGTTAAATTATATTAAAAAAAGAAGTAATTTTGCTTGATTAAAAATTAGAATTATGGAAGAAATATATTCAAAAATAAAGCTGTTGTCAGAAAAATATAAAGATTATACAGCAAAAAATTTATCCGATTTGGTTAAAATAAAATCTCTGAGTACTCAGGAAAAAGAAGTACAGCTAAAGTTAAAACAACAGATGGAAGAAGCCGGTTTTGATGAAGTGAAAATAGATGGACTTGGAAATGTTATTGGTCGTATCGGACATGGTAAGAAAATTCTCGCATTTGACGGTCATATGGACACTGTTGACCTCGGACAGATGAACAATTGGGATTTCGACCCTCTAGGTGGAGAGATTAAAGATGGATTCGTTCACGGTCGTGGTAGCGTTGACCAGGAAGGTGGACCAGCATCTTTCGTTACTGCAGGACGCATTCTTAAGGAGCTAGGCTTTAATAAAGATTTAACAATTTATTTCGTTGGTTCGGTTATGGAAGAAGATTGTGATGGACTATGCTGGAAATATATTATTGAAGAAGATAAAATAATTCCTGATTTTGTAATAAGCACAGAACCAACCAATTTAAATATATATCGAGGACATCGGGGCAGAATGGAAATTCATGTACATTTCTATGGTGTTTCTTCGCACGGCTCTGCTCCTGAACGCGGTAAAAATGCAATATATATGGCATCAAAAACTGCCCTAGAAATTGAAAAACTAAACGAAAGACTGGCTTTTGATGAGTTTTTGGGTAAAGGAAGTGTTACAATATCTGAAATTATCTCAGGAAGTCCTTCTCTTTGCGCTGTAGCTGACTATGCACGCATTCACCTCGACAGGCGACTCACATGGGGTGAAACAAAAGAGTCTGCTGTTGCTGAAATCGAAGAGCTTATCAAAGGGTTGAATGCTAAAGTTGAGGTTCTTAATTATTCGGAAGTTGCTTATACCGGTCTGGAATATGGAATGGAAAAATATTATCCGACATGGAAAATGGAGGAAAGTCACGAGGTAGTACAAATAGGTGTAAATGCATATAAAAACCTATTTGGCAGTAATCCGAAAGTGGACAAATGGACTTTTTCAACAAATGGAATTATGACTTGCGGAACTTACAAAATCCCGACAATAGGTTTTGGCCCAGGTAACGAAGTTTTGGCTCACGCTCCAAATGAAAAAGTGCCGGTTAATGATTTGGTAATTGCCTCGGCTTTTTATGCTGCTTTTGCGTATGAATTGGCAGAGTAGGAGAAACGGTGGCTTCGACAAGCTCAGCCACCACGGAATGGGCAAGCTCAGCCACCACGGAATGGACAAGCTCAGCCACCACGGAATGGACAAGCTCAGCCACCGAGGAATGGACGAGCTCAGCCACCGGAGAGCGGCTCCGCTTAGGCACCAGCTTAGAAAACAAAAAACATCCGCCGCGGCGGAAACAATAGAACAATAAAATAAAGGAACAATAGAAGTAAGAACACAAAAAAGCAGAGTGCTTCAGCAACAGCTAAACTAACCTTAGCCCTAGCCTTAGCCTCAGCCTAAAAAGAATAAACTAACATAAAATACTGAGAAAATGACAACACTAGAAAAAATAAAGGATTTACAAAAACTGGAATCTGGATTATATAAGAAAGACTTTTTACTTACTTGGGAAAAGGCAGAGAAGGATTTGCGAATCATTATCGAAGTAGCGGAAATTTTAAAAGAAATGCGTGCTCAAGGTATCTCACCAAGAGTCTTTGATTCTGGTCTGGCTATTTCAAACTTCAGAGATAACTCAACCCGCACAAGATTTTCATTTGCATCGGCAAGTAATATGCTTGGATTGGCTGTTCAGGATTTAGATGAGGCTAAATCTCAAATTGCACATGGTGAAACTGTCCGTGAAACTGCAAATATGATTTCGTTTATGACCGATTTTATCGGAATTCGTGACGATATGTTTCTTGGTGAAGGGAACAAATACATGCGTGAGGTAGGTGCTGCTCTTGATGAAGGTTTTGCCGAAGGAGTTTTACCTGTTCGTCCAGGCATTGTTAACTTACAATGCGATATTGACCATCCTACACAATCAATGGCTGATTTAGCTCATCTTAAAAATGAGTTTGGCTCACTTGAAAATCTAAAAGGAAAGAAAATAGTTATGAGCTGGGCTTATTCACCAAGTTATGGCAAACCACTTTCTGTTCCGCAAGGGATTATAGGATTAATGTCACGTTTCGGAATGAATATCGAACTAGCTTATCCAGAGGGTTATGGTTTGATTCCTGATGTTGTTGAACTTGCAAAGAAACAGGCACAACAGAGCGGTGGATCTTTAAATGTAAGCCACTCAATGGAAGAAGCTATGAAGGATGCTGATATCGTTTATCCTAAAAGTTGGGCTCCATACCACATTATGCAGCAACGTACCGAGCTTTTAAAGAATGCAGATAAAGAAGGGTTAAAAGCACTCGAACAGGTTTGTCTTGCAAACAATGCAAATTATAAAAATTGGGAGTATAACGAGACAATGATGAAATCAACTAAGAACGGAAATGCACTTTATATGCATTGTTTACCAGCTGACATCAGCGGAGTTTCTTGCAAGGAAGGTGAAGTTAACTGTGATGTTTTTGAAAAATATCGCATTAAAACTTATCTCGAAGCAGGTTATAAACCTTATATAATTGCTGCGATGATGTTTACCAATCGTTTCGAAAAACCTGGAGATGTTCTAAAAAACATTATGGAAAGAGACAGAATAAGAGTGGGACTATAAATAAAAGAATATGGTGCATTATAATCCTGTAATTCATCATAGAAAATCTATAGGTTAAAAATTTTAATTATTCACGTTCAGGATTATATTGTCAGTTCCTTCATATGAATGTATGGCAAATTACATAAATAATAATCCCAAACATTGGGTTAAGGGTTTTTATAATAAATAGGTTTTATCTATAAATTAGATCCCCATTTGAAACATCATTGTTTATTTTTCCATCTTCCACAACAATCTCCCCATTCCTAATGACAGTTTCTGCCTGTCCTTTTGTTTTAAGACCTTCAAAAATTTCCAGATTACAATTTTGATGGTGATTTTTAACTGAAATTGTGTTCTCAAAATCAGGATTCCAGATTACAATATCTGCATCCAGACCAACAGCAATTCTTCCTTTGTTCGAAAGCCCGAATATTTTTGCGGCTTGTGTTGAGCATAAATCTACCCACTGATTCAGACTTATTTTGTTTTCTAAAACTCCATAAGTGTAAAGTAATGCAAGCCGATGCTCAACTCCTCCGGCACCATTTGGAATTTTTCTAAAATCGTTTGTCCCAGCAGCTTTTTGTTCAAGATTAAAAGGACAATGATCTGTGCCAACTGTTTTTAATGTTCCATCAGAAATAGCTTTCCAAAGTGCTTCCTGATCTTCCTTTTTGCGAAGTGGCGGACTTAATACAAATGCTGCTGTATTAACAAAATCGCCAATGTATTTAGTATCATCCAAAAGTAAATAATGAGGACAGGTTTCTGCATACACTTTTTGTCCTTTTTGATGAGCTTTCTTGATGTGTTGTAAGGATAATGCAGATGAAACATGAACAATATAAATTGGACAATTATTTTTGGCTGCCAAATCAATGGATTTTTTAACAGCAAGTGCTTCAAATTCCGTAGGTCGCGATTTTGCATGATATTCTGGTGTTATATGCCCTTCATTTGCAAATATATTACGCAACTCATCAACCTTGTCCCCATCCTCACAATGAATTGTAACCAAACCACCTAATTTTCCAACAACTTTTAGAACATGCTCAAACTCATCATCATTTAAGCCCACAGAATTTTTATAGGCTAGATAAACTTTAAAGGAATTGAAACCGCGTTTCAGACATTCTTTGATCTCTGCTTCTGTGGATTTACGCCACTCAACCGGACTTATGTGAAAACTATAATTTGTTAAGCATTGATCTGCTTCAGAAATTCTCTCATTTAAAGCTTCTGTTATTGACTGTCCTCTAATTGTTGTAACAAAATCAATTATTGTTGTAATTCCACCAAACAAGGCTGCCCGACTGCCACTAACAAAGTTGTCTGATGAAGGACCTGCGGGAGTTGGTAATTGCATGTGAACGTGCGGGTCAATTGCTCCAGGAATTACAAATTTATTTCTAGCGTCAATAATCTTTGTGTCTGAGGAACAAGAAAGCTCCCTACCAATTTTTACGATTTTACCATTTTCAATATACACATCAGCAATTTCTGATTGCTCAGAAGTTACGATGCTGCTGTTTTTAATAAGTATTTTCATAACTATTATACAATATCCTTTTCAAAAAACCCTTCTCTAGTCTCTCTAAATCCTTGTTTCCTCAAATATAAAGAATATGTTTTACTATTGCCATCTGCAACAATTTTCTTAATTCCTGATTGTATAAACCGGTTTTTTAGTCTGAAATAAATATATTTTCCATTTTTAAAATCTCGGTATTTTGGTATAACATAATCTAACCCAACCCTAAGAGTATTTTCGTCCTCTTTGTGTGCAAGAAAAACGCCAGCTACTAACAGATCTCTCATAATAAAAAAACTTGTAGTGTTTAATGCCGGCATATATGAAAATCCTGGGAAATGTTTTTGGATATCACTGTTGTGAAATTCCAGAAATCTTATTAGATATTTATTTTCCGGTCTGACTTCGAGGATTTCGAACGATTCCTTTTTTGAATAAATTTTTATCAGATAATAAATATCTACAGAAACGATAAATGCATTTAAAATACCCACAGGTATCGCACCGAAAATAAATCCATAAGTTGACATTGTTGTTGCTCCGACTAAATTTATCCATCTAAATTTTACAATAGAATTCATTGTCATTGATAATGCAATGATTATCGAAGCTAAATATCCTATTATTTGAATTGTTGTTAATTCCATTGATATTAATTTACATGCAAAGATAATAAAGATTACATCCGTATAGTTTTATGAACCATAGTCATTATACAAAAACTAAAGTAAATATTGTCATTAATTAAAACTCTAGTTAAGTATTTATCCAAATATCCTAAAATAAATTGTAAAACTATCCGTAAACATGAATACTGTTAAGCCCTGTCGGAAAATATCTGATTCCCAGCCAAGTTATTATTAAAACTATAAAAGAAAGTCCAAGTAAGAGCATCAGAAGCTTTTGTTTTTTTGGAAAAGAATGATGCAAATGAATACAGATCAGATAAAATATCCATGTCAATAATGCCCATGTTTCCTTTGGATCCCAGCTCCAATAGTCCCCCCATGCTATTTTTGCCCAAATAGCTCCCATTATCATACCCAGACTTAGTAGAGCAAAGCCCGGATATACCAGATTCATTGATAAAGTAATACTTTGTTTATCAATGCTTTTTCTCTTTATAGTGTTTACAAAACCTATTAGAACAGTCAGACACGCGGCGGCTAATATAGCATAAGAAATCATATAAATCACAACATGAGGGATAAACCATGGGCTTTGTAAGGCAGGCATCAGGTTTTTTGTCTGATACTCAGGATTAAGAATATCAACCAGCAGGAAAACAGAAGACATTATAAAACCCAGCAAATAAAGAGGCTTAGATTTGGTTTGCAGAAACACAATCCAAGTTATAAGTGAAACAAACACTGAATACCAAAGCCTTGTTTCTGCCATTGTTTTTAATGGGGGACGTTCCAATTCTGACCATAACAATCCAATAAATATCATCAGCAGGATGTTTGCGGTTAAAGGTAAAAAAACTATCAGTTTCTTCAGAATGCGATTGTCTCTCTTCAAGAATAACAATATTGACCCTGTTAACCAAAAGAAAACAAATAGTATAAAAACAATATGTAGAAGCTTCCAAATCATTCTTCTTTTTTGCTAATTTTTCTTTTAAAAATCAGAGAAATTGCACCAATAAACATTAATGCAATACCACAATAAGTAGCATTTAGCCATGGGTCAAAAACAGCAGTAAACACCGAAACATATCCTTTGAATTCAGGTGTTTTAAAGTAAGACGTCTGATATACTTTCCAATTTCCTATTTCCAGCGGCTTATTTACTTCAATTTTGTGAATTTCATTTGTAATTCCACTTTTGGTATATAGTTTTATCTCTGAGCCAAAATATTTGGGCTCAGGGTTAAGAATTACTAATTTATAATTTTGATCAATTTCATAGATTACTGGTGGACTAAATTCTGTTCCATTTTGTAAATAAACCGTATCAGTATTAATCTGAAGTACTGCTATATATGTTTTCTCAGGTAATCCTGCCACTCGACGAATACTGTCATTTATCACTATTGCGTTTTCGATCAAATCAATTACATAAACATCGTTGTTTATGATATTTAGCGAATGAGCTTTAATAATCTCTCGAGGCTGATAGATTTTAGGATTTAATAGATTTCCATTATTATCAATTAGTCCAAGCTTTGGTGGATAGAATTCAATTGTAAACTTTGTTAATTCTATTGCGAAGTCAGGCTCAACATAATTATTCTTTTTGTCATACCCATACCATATTGTTTCAGCTTCGGGTACGGTAATAGAAATCGAAACCTTATCTGCCTGACTCAGGTTTCCAAATGCAAGTACGATCCACAACCCAAAATGATTCAGAAAGAAAAATAGATTCTTTGTTTTAAATGGAACTATACGTTTAACGGTAATAGTACCAAGACTTAATAGTAAATATATAACAGATATTGCATAAATCCATGAAAGTATAATATTCGAGAATCCTAGTTTGTCAAGGATGTTACTTATTTGACCTGTCTGTGGATAAATAGCCATAATTATAACGACAAAAGCAAAAAGCAGCATAGAGCTTAATGCTGCGTAACCTGAAGCTAAGAACAGTATTATTTTATTCTTCCTTAAAAAAATATACGATGCAATAATTATTAAGATTAGTTGTATTATAACTATCAGATTAACAGGAAATTTGAATAAGTGCAGGGGAAATTCTCCTAACCAAAATTGCAAACAAATCCCGATTAAAACAAGTATGAGTGGAATTATTAAAGCAATATTTCTGTTATTAAGTTTCATCCTGCTAAGTAGCTTATAATTAATAAATTAAAATACTATTGTAGCGGATTATAAACAGTTGTGAATAGTTTGCAGCTAATAAAAGTTTCATAAGTTCGGTTCTCGATGTTAACAAATGGATATTTTATTCAGTTTATTTTATTCTTTTAGGTTCAGGCATTTTACTTTCGCGTTCTTTTGCAATAGCTAGCCATTCAGGTAATTTGTTCTCTAACCAGAGGTTTTTATCGTTTTGCAATTGTTTCATATCAAGACCTACATATTCCTGGGCTTTTGCTTTAGTGGTCAGGTCCGGCATTTCGACAGGTTTATTATAACCTAAATCAGCTAATAATCTACTGATTTCTATTCTGGCATGCGAAACTTTTTCTATTCCTGACGATATGATTCTTAGACATTCTACTGGAGAATGAAAACTTCCACCATGACTTGCAGCAACATAATCCCATCTCCATTGTGCAGCTCTCAGGTATTTATGAATTGTCACCAATTGTTCGTCTGTTGCTCCAAGTTCGATTGCATATGCAGT
>JAQVEY010000293.1 GCA_028697515.1 Bacteroidales bacterium
GATGAAGTTATTGAACTGCAGTAAAAGGGAGCAATACAACGGTTGTGGATAAAAACAATTTCATCATGACCTGACAGATAGGGAAGGCTGGGACTAAATCCACTTTCGAAGACTACTAAACCTGTATTACTAACATATATTGTATTATATCCATTTCCATAAAATGTAAAATCGAAGCCCAGAGGTACTGCAATAAAGCCCGAACCAGATAAGCTAGTTCCTCCTGTGGGAAACGATGAGATAGATTCAGAAATATTAAAATCTAAATCAAAACTCCATGTATATGGCTCTGTGCCTCCCTCGGCAGTTAGTTGTTGGGAGAAAGGGCTCATGATAGCTCCTGTTGATAATTCTGTGGTAGTTATTTCGACCGGATCGTAATTCTCAGAACTAACAATACTGAGTGATGCAATTCCGTTTTGTGGTATTGTTTGAGCAGGATCTGAGCATACTGTTTCTACTGGAGAACCTGAACTATAATTAATTACTGAAAACGAGTTAATTGAACCTGAACCCCATGAATCAGCATCATTTTCAAAGACCTGAATAAAATATTTTGCTTCCTCATTTGGATTGATAAAATTTAACAAAGGAGTTAGATCCAAACCAAATTCAATAGTTTTATCAGTTTCTGTACTTCCTCCGGTCATATATCTGTCACCACCCTGATAATCAAGAATAGGAAAATCTATAACATATTCTGGCACTAAAGCAGATGGATTGGTTGCAATTCCCGCATATACTTTTATTCTTTTTCGGTTAGAATATGTGAGATTTACTTTAGCAGTCAATAATGGTTCATATGTGGGATTTACAGTCATTACATGAACGACATCATGCCAGAAAGCACCTGTTGCAAGAGCTTTATACATTATATAGCAAAATCCTCCATCAGCCCAGTCAGGACCTCCGCTGTAAGTATTACACATTTTAATACCACCTATTTCCCAGTCAGCCATTGTAACAAAACCATCTCCCGTAATGTCTATGTCATTTGTAAATTGATCGTCACCATTATAATCATATCTGATAGAATCGTTATAACCTAGTATTGCCATTGAGTGACTTGTACTGGCAGATAATTCTGTTATTACCTGTTTACCAGCATCTTCTGTTCCTGCAGGTAAAGTGGCATCAGGATAAGGAACAGTTGAGTAAAATATTGCACAACCACCGTCATCATCTCCATTCAAATGGTCGTTCATCCAGTTTTTTAGTATTAGCAAACCATCTTCGTCTCCTACATCTATTTTGTAGGCATGCGAAACTCTATTTTGCATTGCACTGTAATATAAATCATAACCTGTCATCCATCTCAAGTTTCCGCCGGCATCAATTGTTCCGCCATATTCTTCCTGATTGGGAGTGCCAACCATTCTAAGTACTTCCAATGTATGATAATAACTTACACCACTACTGCCCCAGTCACCTGCATCCCAATTATATACAAAGCCTGTTGGGTACAAATGAGAATTTACATCAGCATTAAGGTCGCGTGCTGCATTTATTTCATATGTAAAGCAAATTCCCGTCGATGAGGCTTGCCCACAACTCATGCCCGATTGTGCAAACATATCACGAAAATGGGGACTCTCAGAATGGTCAACTTTATAAGGTATAGATTTACTTTTATACGATTCTGGCATTATTAAGTCTGGAAAACTCATAAGAAGTTGTTCGTCCTGAAGACTTAATGGTTGCGGAACTGTTGTTTTTTGATTAGTTTGGCAAAGCCCATAAAAACTTAGAAACAACACTAAAACAAATAATACAAGCGATCTCATAAGATAATGATTAAAACTATTTCCGAAAGTTACTTAAAATTTTATTACTATGACGAATAACTTACAGAAAAGTAAACCAATTCTTTAGAATTTATTTTAGCTATTTATATTTCTTTGGGAACGATAAATTGTTTTAACTTTCCAATTCCAGGTTCTATGTCGTCCCATTTGAATAAATCCAGTTCAATATGTGCTACGCCACAGGTCGGAATATTGTCAATATCTTCGTCGGTTAACATATTTGCTAATGCTGTAGTGCCTGGATTATGACTTATTATACAAATATGCCTGTTCTTATGATTCTGCCTCAGAAGAATTTCAATATACTCTGGAACACTGCATAAATATAATTCATCTATATAATGTATTTTTTCAACAGGATATTTAAGTTTATCGGCAATAATTTCTGCTGTTGTTGCAGTTCTGACCGAAGGACTTGAAATTATCAAATCAGGCATTGGAAGATTTTTTGCAATATATTCACCGATTTTTGGCGCATCTATTTTGCCTCTTTCACTTATTGGTCTGTCAAAATCTGATAAATCATTGTCATGGTCTGATTTTGCATGACGAATCAATGTTAAAAGTTTCATTGTAATGTTTTGTGTGGTGTTTTTAATTAATAATATTTATCAATTAGTGTTTTCTAGTGCAATTTTATGAAAAATTTTAATATCATCAAAAATTATTTCATAGATATCCTAAAATCATAGTAAGTTTAAAGATTAGCTGATTACCGAACCATTCCCACAGTTGTTTTCCGGACATAGGAACTTTAGACTGCCATCTTTATCTTCAGCTATTAATATCATTCCGTTTGATTCTATTCCCCTTAAATTTCTGGGAGCTAAATTAACCAGAACACAAACTTGTTTCCCGATAATATCTTCAGGATTATAATATTTTGCAATTCCCGAAACAATAATACGTTTGTCAATGCCCGTATCAACAATCAATTTTAGCAATTTATCTGCTTTTGGTACTTTCTCAGCCTCAAGAATTGTAGCAATTCTTATGTCTTGTTTAATAAAATCATCGTAGGTTATTGTTTCTTTCTGAGGGATAACTGTTTGTTTTTCAAGTTCGTTCATTTCTTTTGATTTTAGTAGTTTCTGTACCTGAAATTCTATTTTGTCGTCATCAATTAGGCTAAATAGTAGTTCTGAAGGATTAAGTTGATGCCCACTTTTGATAATGTCGAAGTTCTCGGTAGTGTCCCATGTTGGCTTGTCAATATTTAGCATTTTTAAAAGCTTGGCAGTAGTGAAGGGCAAAAATGGTTCTGACAAAACTGCCGAAATTGCAGAGAGCTGAATTGAATAATAAAGGATTGTCTTTACTCTGTCTTCATCTGTTTTTATCAGTTTCCATGGTTCGGTATCTGCAAGATATTTATTGCCCAAACGGGTAATACTCATTGCATCTTTTAAAGCTTCTCTGAACTTGTAATTTTCTAAGTTTTTTTCAATGTTTTGCTTGATTTTCTTTATTTCTGATCTTATTTCTTTTTCATATTCAGTATCTTTTCCCAGCTTAGGAACAATACCATTATAATATTTGTGAGTAAGAACCATTGAACGATTAATGAAATTGCCCATTATAGCAACAAGTTCGCTGTTGTTTCTTGTCTGAAAATCTTTCCATGTAAAGTCGTTGTCTTTTGTTTCGGGAGCATTTGAGCACAAAACATATCTTAAAACATCTTGCTGCCCGGGAAATTCTTCGAGATATTCGTGTAACCACACCGCCCAATTACGTGAAGTGCTTATTTTATCCCCTTCGAGATTTAAAAATTCATTTGCAGGCACATTTTCAGGCAAAATATAACTGCCTTCGTGTCGTAACATTGACGGGAAAATTATACAATGGAAAACTATATTGTCTTTACCGATAAAATGAACCAATTTTGTGTCTTTGTCTTTCCAGTATTTTTCCCAATCATCTGTTAATTCGCGTGTAGCTGAAATATAGCCTATTGGGGCATCAAACCAAACATATAACACTTTGTTTTTAGCTTCTTCGAGAGGAACGGGTACTCCCCATTCCAAATCACGAGTAACAGCTCTAGGGAACAATCCTGAGTCAAGCCATGATTTGCATTGTCCGTAAACATTTGCTTTCCAGTCTTTATGTTCTTCGATTATCCATTGTTTTAATTCAGATTCGTATTTATCCAGAGGTAAAAACCAATGT
>JAQVEY010000294.1:0-2193 GCA_028697515.1 Bacteroidales bacterium
ATATACTAACTAAAAATCCTGCACAATTGTGTGGGATTTTTTGTAGATTTGTGAAAAATTCAAACTAATTTAATAATTTATTCATGTCTTGTATTATTTGTGGAAACGAAAATTATAGAGAGGTTGTTTACAACAATCACTTGAATAAAAAAAGTGCGAAAGTTATTGTTAAGAAATTATTACCCTATATAGAATGGGCAGTTCCGAGATCATTTGCAAATTATAAAAAACTTGCAATTGGACGAAAGTATTTCAATGGAAAAATAAGAATTTGTGAAAAATGCGGACATGGTTATTTAGTTAATCCACCTGATTCTGAACGTTTAATAAAATATTATAAAAAAGCTTATTGGACGCACCGTTCAGATGTACAAAGTGATAAGTACCAAAAGAATCAAAACTTTTTAAATGACTACAGAGCTAAACAACAATTAGATATTTTGAAAAACAATTGCAGCATATCTACAATAAATAGTGTTTTAGAAATAGGAGCAGGTTCTGCATATGCCTCATTACTGCTAAAACACTTTAAAAAAGAGGAGGGGATTGATTTGTACGTTTATGAACCTGGAACTCAATGGGAAAATTATTATGAGGAAAATGAAATTAATAAAATAGGCGATTACTTCCCATCTGAAACAAACTTAAAATTTGATTATATTCACACAAGTCACTGGTTAGAACACACTAACGATCTTGATGAAACAATTCAACATATAAAAAAACTATTGAATTCTAATGGAAAAATTTTTGTTGAGGTTCCAAATGAAGAATTCCATTATTGGAATTTACAAATCGAAGATACTCCTCATTTACAGTTCTTTACAAAGCAATCACTAAAATTAGCTTTCGAGAAAAATGGTTTTTCAAGTCTTTTCTTAGGGACTTATGGCATTTCATATCTTGAAAGAAGTAACGGATTAAATCCTAATGAAGAAAATAGCATTGAATCGCCGGAAGGCTTTTGGATTAGAGCTTTGTTTGAAAAGGAATCTTAATCATATATCTATAAATCATTTGCTTGTTTAAAAGAATAATTGTATCTTCGTAGAAACAATATTAAATATTTGTGCTATGAGAACTAAAGTATTATTCTTATTTCTATTTATTTTATATTTTGCTCCAATCAATCTGGTTAAAGCGCAAGACAAATTATTTTGGGGAGATTATGTTAATGGTAATATTTATAGGTCAAATCTTGATGGTCAAAGTGTAGAATTGATTATCCCAGGGCAACAACGTATTCGACGAATTAGGGTTGATAATAAAAATCATAAAATTTATTGGGCGGCTGGACTTGGGTGTCAAATAAGGTCGGCTAATTTTGATGGAAGTAATGTTACTAGTATTTTAGATGTTGACACAGAAATCGCCTTGATTGAACTAGACACAAAAAATAGTAAAATCTATTTTACAGAAAATTATGCTGGGACTATTAAATCATGCAATTTTGATGGAACAGAATTAACTACAATTGTTAGTGGTTATGGTCTAATGCTTGGTATGGGGATTGATACAGTTAGGAATTTGATTTTTTGGACAGATAACTATTCCGGTAAATTATACAAAGCTAATACTGACGGAACAGAAATAACGACAATTCTTGATTCTGGATTTGCTTTGTATGATATTCAATTAGATATCAAGCATAAATATGTTTATTTTAATGAAAGAAGTTTTGACAAGGTTTACAGAGTCAGTTATGAAGGATCAGGATTAGAAATGATAATGGATAATTACGGTACAATTGGTGCCTTAAGTGCAAACTTTGAACAAGAGACTTTGTTTTGGATTGAAAGAGAAAATGGATTAATTGTTAAATCCGATTTAAATGGTAGTTATAAAACTGAAATTATTTTTCAGAATAATAGTCAAATAGCAGGTCAAGACATCACCAAAAACTATATCGAAGATCCCATCTTGCGCGAAAACAATATCTCGAATGAAGTTTTTACAATCTACCCAAATCCCTGCAAAGATTATTTCTATATGGATTTAAAAGAAGATAGTGAAATATCTATTTACAACCTTGCAGGACAAATAATAAAAAAAGAAGTCGTTAAAAAAGGAGAATGTGTAAATATTGCAGGATTTGAAAATGGGATTTATTTTGTTTTTGCCAACACAAGAGAAAATACTATATCAACAAAGTTTATTGTTGTTAGAGATTAAACCAATCGGCTGAAATTCAGA
>JAQVEY010000294.1:2293-3958 GCA_028697515.1 Bacteroidales bacterium
AGGAGAATGTGTAAATATTGCAGGATTTGAAAATGGGATTTATTTTGTTTTTGCCAACACAAGAGAAAATACTATATCAACAAAGTTTATTGTTGTTAGAGATTAAACCAATCGGCTGAAATTCAGACTAATCTTAAGTTGCCAGATCATTTACACTCGGTTTTCCCTCAAAAAATCAAAATTTGGAAAGTAATGCTTATACATATATATTTGCAGGTTATTTTAATGAACTAAGTGATGAATAAGAAATTTGCTGAATATAAGCAGCTTGATTTGGCGGCAATAAATGCCGAAATAGAGAAATTGTGGGAAAAGGAAAACACATTTGCAAAAAGTATTGATACAAGAAAAGACAATAAACCATTTGTGTTTTTTGAAGGACCTCCCTCTGCAAATGGAACTCCGGGTATTCATCATGTTATGGCAAGAACTATAAAGGATGTAGTCTGCCGCTACAAAACGCTTAGCGGCTATCGTGTTGACCGCAAAGCAGGTTGGGACACTCACGGCCTCCCTGTTGAATTAAGTGTTGAAAAATCGCTAGGTATAACCAAAGAAGATATCGGCAAAAAAATTTCTGTTAAGGAATATAACAACACTTGTCGAACAGAAGTAATGAAATATACCGATCAATGGGAAAAACTAACCGAACAAATGGGCTATTGGGTGGATATGAACAATCCATACATTACCTACGACAACCGCTATATTGAAACTGTCTGGCATTTGCTAAAAATAATGTACGACAAAGGATTATTGTATAAAGGTTATACCATTCAGCCTTACTCGCCAGCAGCTGGAACTGGTTTAAGTACACACGAACTTAATCAGCCAGGATGTTATCGCGATGTTAAAGACACTACTGCTGTTTCATTATTTAATGTTATACGCAATGACAAATCGGAAAAGTTTTTCAAAGGAATTGATACTCCTCTTTCCATTATTGCTTGGACAACCACTCCTTGGACTTTGCCATCGAATACTGCTCTTGCAGTAGGTCCGAATATCAAATATGTAAGAATTAAAACTTTCAATCCTTATTCGGGAAATCCTATCACATTAATATTGTGTAAAGACAGAATATCTGCATATTTCAAAACCGAAAGTCAGGATTCAGATTTCAATGATTACAAACATGGAGACAAAAGTATTCCTTGGAATATTATTGATGAGTTTTCTGGCAAAGACATCATAGGGCTAGAATATGAACAATTAATAGACTGGGTACAACCAAAATCACCAGCATTCAAAGTTATTGCCGGTGATTATGTTACAACCGAAGATGGAACCGGAATAGTTCATATTGCTCCTACTTTTGGTGCTGATGATGCTCGTGTAGCCAAAGTTGCCGGAATTCCCGCACTAATACTCGACGATAAAGACGGAAACTTCTGCCCAATGGTAGATAAACAAGGTAAGTTTTTCAGGATAGAGGAACTACATCCCGACTTTGTAAAAAACTATGTAAACATAAAAACATACGGCGAGTTTGCGGGTAAATATGTAAAAAACGAATATGACCCTGAGGCTGATGGGAAAGAAACTTCTACAGATATTGATATCTGTGTAATGCTCAAGCAACAGGACAAGGCTTTCCGTATCGAAAAACACGTACATAATTATCCACACTGCTGGCGTACAGACAAGCCTATTTTGTATTATCCT
>JAQVEY010000295.1 GCA_028697515.1 Bacteroidales bacterium
ACATACTTTATTTTTTTCTTTTCAATGTTTTTAAATACAGACGTCAAGTAGTTTTTGATAATGTTAGGAATTCATTTCCTGATAAAGCCGAAAACGAGTGCAAAAAAATTGTAAAGAATTTCTATCAACACTTATCTGACATTACGCTTGAATCCATTAAAAGCATGAGTATAAGCGAAAAATCCTTAAAAAGACATTATTTGGTAAAAAATACAGAAATAGCTGATAAATATTTTTCTGAAGGGAAATCAATATTATGTTTAACATCTCACTACGGCAATTGGGAATACGGGATTTTAGCAACAAATAACTCCATTTCACATCAGGCAATTGCACTTTATTTACCATTAACTAATAAATATAGCGAACATTTTGGATTAAAAAGACGTAAAAGGTTCGGAATGAAATTGGTAGCAGTTCAGGAAACAAAAAAAATATTTGAAGAAAAACCAGATAAACCGGTAGCAATAATAATGGCAGCAGATCAAAGTCCATCAAACCTGGAGAGGGCAATATGGACTAATTTTTTAAATAGAGACACAGCTTGTTTGCATGGTCCTGAAGCTTATGCAAAAAAGACTAATTTGCCAGTTGTGTATTTGAAAATTTCAAAGATAAAGAGAGGTCAATATAGTTTAGAATTTGAAAATTTAATTGAGAATCCTCAAGAGTATGCTCCAGAAGAAATCACTAAGCTATACTTTAAAAGGCTTGAAAAAGATATAATAGAAAGACCAGAGTATTGGTTATGGTCACACCGTAGGTGGAAATATAACAGAGAATCACTAAATAAGCAACAAAATGACAAAAATTAAAAGATTCGTATTTAACGATTTCAAGACTAATTGTTATGTATTGTATGACGGTTCATACGAAGCTGTAATTATAGACGGAGCAGCAAATTCACATTCAGAATTAAAGGAGCTATATGATTTTATTCAGGATAATTATCTAATACCCAAGTATATTATTAATACTCATGGTCATCTCGATCATATTTGCGGTAATTATTATCTGGATTCGCATTATCGAATTCCCATGTTAATGAATTTTGAAGATAACTTCTTGCTTGACAATGCATTATGCGTAGCAGAAAAATTTGGATATGCAATTGAGCCACCACCAAAAGCAGACAAAAACATAAAGGATCACGACATTATTAAATTCGGAGACACCCAACTCGAAGTAATCGGATTACCCGGTCACAGCCCTGGAAGTATTGGTTTATATTGTGCTGAAGAAAATTTCATTATTTCAGGCGATACTTTATTTATGGAAAGTGTTGGACGTACTGATTTACCGGGTGGCAATTATGAAAAATTAATGAACAGTATTATAAACAGAATTTTTAAGTTACCTGATGATACTGTAGTTTATCCCGGACATGGAACAGATACAACTGTATTAGACGAAAAGAAATATAATCCGTTTTTTACAGATTAATATTTAAAAAAAACTATTTAGGTTTTTGTAAACAATATACAAAATAGATATAATCTCTGTTCTTAATTTGTTCGAAGGTTTCGGAGCCAACAGTACCAGAAAAATTTAGAGAAGTTTTATGTAAGAACTTTGGAGTTAGCTTTTTAACCAGATTTTCTCGTCTAGGAGTATCTAGTTCAAGCGACCTTACTACATTTTCATTTATCATTTGTTCATCAAAACATTCATAATTCAACTTTGATAATTGATTCTTAAATTCATCCATTTCTTCTTTATATCTAAAGTCTGTTATCAAGAAATATCCTCCGGGTTTTAGTATTCTGTTTACCTCAGCTAGAAATTTTGCCATATCTGGATAACGATGAGAAGATTCAACATTTAGAACAACGTCCATACTGCAAGCAGGCACATTGAGAGATTGCGCATCACCTTGTTCAAATTTAAGCCCATCAACTTTATAATGTCGATTTCCAAACTTTGCAGCAATTTTGTCCAAATCTATTCCCAATGCAGAAGCGGGTTTAAATGTTCTGACAACATAATCTAATCCTCCACCTCTTCCACATCCAATTTCAATAATGTTTTTACCATTGATATCAACAGTTTTAGCTAAACGATGATACAATTGTACGGAATATCTGTTTGGTTCATCAATTTCTTTTAGCTCTATATGCTCATTATCATCATGATAGCCATAATTCATAAACAGAATATCTGCATTTTTATCTACTTTATTTACGTACCAGTACCAGCCTCTAAACATCATTGAGCGAAATCCCATAATTCTATGAATTAAATTAATACTAAAAACCTGACAAATATAACTCAATAATATTTCTCAGTCGGAATATTTTTCACAAAAAGCATTTAGTTATAATTTAAATAATTAATTTTGCAGGAAAACAACCGGAAATGAAAAACATAAGATTCAAATTATTCAAATCATGGCTAGTTTGGGGATTTATAATAATTTCCATTTTCTTGGGATTTCAATATTTAATCTATAGAGTTGAATCTTCAGATCCTAGCAGTGGCATTAATTCATTTGCAAATGCTTTATGGTATGGAATTGTAACTGTGGCTACTGTAGGGTATGGAGATGTTGTGCCAGTTACAACTACCGGTAGAATTCTTGGAAGCATCCTTGTGCTTTGCACAATAGCTTTAATGGGTTTATTTATCAGTCAGTTTACAAATAAAATACGACAAATTATGGAAAATAAAAAGCTTGGTTATTTGGGGACAAAAATGCAAAATCATTGTGTGGTTATCGGTTGGGATAGTTTTGCTCTTAATGTTACTAAATGGATTGTTGAAAGTGACAAACAAGTAGCAATAATTACTGATAATAAAAATGATATTGATTTGATATACAATAAGTTTGGAGATAAAAAAGTATTTGTCCTGTATTCAGATTATTTAAATTTTGACAATTATAAATTAGTAAATATAAATAAATCATCTAGTGTTTTTATTAATTTTGAAGACGATTCAGATACTTTAGTAAAATTACTTAATATTAAAAGACAATTTCCAGATTTGAATTACATTGTATCATTAAACAACTCAGATCTAAAAGAAACCTTTCAATCTGCTGGTGTTACTTTCTCGATATCAAAAAATGAAGTAACTTCAAAACTTGTTGCTAGTTATAATTTTGAGCCTGATGTAGCATACTTTACAGAAAATATTATGTCAACAGCAGTTGCAGAAGACGACCACGATTTAGTGGAATATAAAGTTAACGATGATAATGTTCTTTTAAATAAGAATTACATTGATGCTTTCATAAGTCTAAAGAAAGATTTTAATTCAGTCTTAATGGGAATAAGTAGAAAAATAAATAATGAATTCAAAATATTTAAAAATCCGCAGTCAGATTTAAAAATCATGGCAGGGGATTACTTAATTGTACTTGCTGATGGAAAATCGAAGAAATTGCTTACAAAAGAATTCGGCGAAAACGAAGGTAGACATGAAATATAAACAAAAGAGACTGTTCTAATAACAATCTCTTTTCTGACACATAAGCTTTATAAACACAATTATAAAAACTTATAAATTTTTTCAACGACTGTATCCTCAGGTGAGAATTCCGGTAACTCAATCAAAAGTCTGTCAAATTCCTCAAGAGCTTTAAAATCAACTATATACTCTTCAGTTTTTTCAGGCAATATTGAATTTAAAATGTAAAAATACGTGTAGTTGTCTATCATAGGCATTTATTATTTTTATCTAAAACGCTGGAAATATTATTTTAGTATTTGATGACCGAAATATTTTAAAAAATTCTAATATTGTTGCTATAAGAAGACACGAAAACTATTGCCACGAAAGCACGAAAAAAATTAACCACAAAGCGATGCACTGAGAGAAGTCGAAGTGGCACAGAGGACACAAAGAAGAAATTATTAGACACTAATTACACTAATTGACACGAATTTTTTGCCACGACAACACTAAAACACTAAAAGACACGAAAGGATGTATTTATGTAGGCTTGGTGTTTA
>JAQVEY010000296.1 GCA_028697515.1 Bacteroidales bacterium
CAAATAAATTCCAAATAGTATTAAAACTGGGTTTTCAGGAAAAAAAGCAGAAATCATAAGAATATAAACAGGTAATCTTGCAGAACAAGACATAAATGGGACAATCATCATTGTAAGAATTTTGTCACGTCTGTTTTCTAAGATACGTGTACTCATAATAGCGGGTACAGTACATCCGAATCCCATAATCATCGGAATAAAAGATTTTCCGTGCAAGCCAATCTTGTGCATATATTTATCCATCAAGAATGCTGCTCGAGACATATAACCTGTATTTTCGAGAAAACCAATAAAAAAGAAAAGAATAAATATATTTGGTAGAAATACTAAAACCCCTCCAACACCGTCAATAGCACCGTCCAGCAAGAGATCTTTCATAAAACCTGGTTTCATAACTCCCTCTAGATAAGTTGTTAACCATTCAACTCCTTTTTCTAGCCAATCCATAGGATATTTGCCAAGTTCAAAAGTTGTAAAAAATGTTATAGCCATGAATGCGATAAAGATTGGAATTCCCCAAAATCTGTGAGTAAGAACTTTGTCGAGTTTTTCTGTTGCAGTTTCAACCTTTGCTTCTCCAGTTATTTCTGAAATTGCACCGTTAACGTAGGCTTTTCTCGCATGTTTTAAAATTGTAAAAATATGCTCATTATACAAATTCTCTAGCCTTGATATTTCATTTTTGGCTTTGCATTTTTTACGTTCACAGTTAGCGCATGACGGATGTAGCTTTAAAACCAAAGAATCCTTTTCAAGTAAATTCAATGCAAGATATCTGGGTGCAATACTGAAATCCTGATCTGCTACACGTTTCAAATGACGAATGAGTTTGTTGATGGAACTCTCTACTTCTCGACCATAATTAACATGAACATGTCTTACATAAGGTTCAACATTTTGATGAGTCTTTATCAGTGTTTTTAATATCTTCTCTCTTGCTATCTGATTACAATCTCCTTCACAATCAGGATATGTAATTATTGGAGCCCCAATAAGTTTACTTAAAAGATCAAAGTCAACTTTCTTTTCGGCTTTCTCAGGATCATAATTTCGTAATGCTATTACAATTTTGGCATCCATATCCATAAACTGTGTAACCAAAAAGAGATCAGATTCCAAGTTCTCATAATCAACTATTCCGAGAAAAATATCAGGAAAATCAGTTAATATTTTGTTCCTAAGTTTCTTATTTTGATAATCATCTCCATAAATAGTTGAAACAGCAGGAAGGTTTGAAACCTTAAAATTATATTCAGCAAATGAATAGTTCTCTTGATCCTCGAATAGATTAATACATGGAGTTATATCAGATCTAAAAACATCAACGCTAATGGATGATAAATCTTCCTTTATAATACTTTGCACTTCAAGATTGTCACAATCTATCAATTTAATATACTTAAGATAGGATTCAGGAATTTTTCGTTTTCGTTTACAATCTTCGAACTTAAATGTGTATATATTTGATTTGCTTTTCCTTAGAAATGTAAGTTTTCGTTCAGGTTTTATTCCCAATTCGTTAATTCGTCTTCGAAGTCCCCACCTACCTGTAAGCTTTGAAACTACGTATTGTTTATTAAGTAGTATTTCCTGCATTGCTACCATAACAATTATAGATTAAATTGTGACAAATTTATATTTAATCTAAATAAAAACAATATTTTTTTCATTTTTTTTATCAACGTGAATTACAATTCATCAAACAATGTTCACAAGCGGAGAATTCGCCCCTTAACCTAGAATCGATTAGCTCGGCAATACGCTCACGCAAAGGAATAATATTAATTTTTCTAAGAATATCATTTGCAAATGCAAACATAAGCATCAGCTTTGCTTCTTTTGAATCGATACCTCTTTGTCTTAAATAGAATAAAGCTGTTTCGTCCAATTGCCCAACTGTTGCACCATGACTACATTTAACATCGTCTGCATAAATCTCCAGTTGTGGTTTTGTTCTCATTTTAGCTTCAGGCGTTAGGCAAATATTTCGGTTTGTTTGATATGCAAGGGTTTTCTGTGCATTTGGTTTTACAATTATTCTACCCATAAAAGAACCTTTTGCCTGCTCGTCCAAAATGCCTTTATATAGCTCATTACTTGAACAATTTGGGACAAGGTGCTCAATCAAAGTATAATTATCAATACGTTG
This sequence comes from Bacteroidales bacterium, assembly GCA_028697515.1. GTDB lineage: Bacteria > Bacteroidota > Bacteroidia > Bacteroidales > ML635J-15 > Bact-19. The sequence goes on from JAQVEY010000296.1 coordinate 2,150, forward strand.
CTCGCGGTCGGTAAGATTTAAACCATATAAATTAGCTTCAGAGTATTCACCTGTTAGTTTAACAAATAAATTATTTCTGATTATACCACCATGAAAAGATAGTAAGTAAGAATCAAATTTTGAATATTTATCAAGCCTTACATAATGTGAATTAATTACACCTGTTTTATCAGGTTCCTTCTGTAGATTATGATAAATAAACTTTGCATTTTCGCCAACAACAGATTCTGTGACATCAACAACAAAATTATTGCTATTATTTAAGGTATGATCACAAATTACTAAGGAGAGCTCAGAATTTTTCTCAACAACTATAAGATTTCTTTTAAAAATATTTTTATTCCCGAAACCATGTATCAGATTTACAAGTTGAATAGTTTTATCCAACTTTGTATTTTCAGGAACATATATAAATAATCCATCATTTGCAAACATTGTGTTGAGTGCAGTAAAGCCCTCGTTTGAGTCTTTTGCATTACTGCTATAATAAGTTTCGATAAGTTTCGGATATTTGCTTATTGCTTCCTTTATTCCGCAAATAATCACGCCTTTGCTTAGATTTTCGATTGTTTTATTGTTTTGATAATATTCTCCGTTTGAAAGTAACACAATATGAGTGTCCAAGTCTTTTATTTCGCATTGAAAATATTCATTGAGATCAACCAAAGCACTTCTCGAATCGAGTGAAAACTCATAATCCCGAGAACAAATTTCACTTATTCCGGCATATTTATAGTTTTCGTTATTATAATCAGGTAAGCCGATTTTTTTAAATTTCTCAAAAGCTAATCTTTTAATTTCAGACAAAAACTTTGGATTTTGTTTTTCAATTTTTGAAAAATTTTCATCAAAAATACCTATATACTTATCAAATGTCTTTTGAATATCCATAATACTATTTTAATTCACTAATTTCATCCTTAATCCAGTTATATCCCTTTTCTTCAAGTTCAAATGCAAGCTCTTTACCGGCAGATTTCACAATTTTGCCATCGTACAAAATATGAACAAAATCAGGAACGATATATTCTAGCAATCTTTGATAGTGAGTAATAACAATAACAGCATTTTCCTTAGTTTTAATCTTATTAACTCCATTAGCAACAATTCTTAATGCATCAATATCTAAACCCGAGTCTGTTTCGTCAAGAATTGCAAGCTTAGGTTTCAACATAGCCATTTGGAAGATTTCGTTGCGCTTCTTCTCACCACCAGAAAAGCCTTCATTAACAGAACGATTAGCAAGATCAGATTTCAGCTCAACCAAATCTTTCATTTCACGCATATATTTCAAGAACTCTCCCGAAGTCAACGGTGGTAAAGAACGGTAATTTCTCTGTTCATTTACCGCAGTTTTCATAAAATTAATCATACTAACACCAGGAATTTCAACCGGATATTGAAAACTAAGGAAAATTCCTTCTTTTGCTCTTTCTTCAACACTTAGATCAAATAGATTATCTCCCTGATAGAATATTTCCCCTTCAGTTACGATAAAATCCTCTTTCCCTGCTAAAACTGCAGACAAAGTTGATTTCCCCGAGCCATTAGGTCCCATGATTGCATGAATTTCTCCAGGTTTTACTTCAAGATTTAATCCCTTCAGGATTTTTTTCCCGTTTATTTCTGCGTGAAGATTTTTAATAACTAACATAATAATATTTATTTAATTATAGTATCAATTTTTTAATCTCAATTCCATCCCGTTTCTTATACCGGGTGAAAGGTAATCCTTAATATTTTCAAATATGATTTTAATTTCTTCTTTCAATTCAGGATAATTGTCGGCCAGCTTCATCATA
>JAQVEY010000297.1 GCA_028697515.1 Bacteroidales bacterium
TTGCGGTACGATGCTTTGAAAATAAAGGGAATAGCTAACTTATCACAAATTAGTTTTAATTTTGAAGCTGTTGCAAAAGTGATTTCTTCATTTTCCACCACACAAGGTCCTGCAATAAGAAAAAAAATATTAGTTTGATTAATTACAAAACTTTTCATATATTATTTTTAACAAAGGTAATAACAATAAAGAAAACCTGTTTATTATACCGATAAATTAATAAATTACGGAAACTACGCCTGTATATTTTTTCTTACCGTTACGCACGTCTAAAACATAAACATAACTGCCAGTTGGTACAAATTTTCCATCAAATTTTCCGTCCCAAAATGGATCGCCATATTCAGCTTTATATAATTCTTGTCCCCAACGGTTATATACCCAAAGAATTACACTCGGAAAGATTTCCCATCCTTGAATTTCCCAAGTGTCATTTACTCCGTCTCCATTAGGAGTGAAGGCAGAAGGTATTCTTATACAATCAACAGGCGTGTCTTCGAGAACAAGGTCTCCTAGACTTAAAACACAATCGTTAGAATCAGTTATTTCTGTGGTATAAATGCCTTCATATAATCTTGAAATACCACATGTATCTGAGAAAAACTCTCCGAATCTATATAAGTATGGTGTTATTCCTCCATAAACATTAAGTATTATCTCTCCGTCATTATTCCCTATGCAACTTGGATCTATCAGAACATAATCGGCAGTTAGAGCTGCAGGTTGTCCTATTGTTAATGTTGTATCTGCCTCACATCCGAAGCTATCAGTAACGATTGAATTGTATGTGCCTGCATGGAGTCCAGATTGATTTGATCCACTAAAAGATTGAAGTCCTAGGTAACTTACATAAGAATAAGGACTAATACCACCATTTGCTTGAAGTAGTATTGCTCCGTCGTTAAAACCATAACATGTGATGTCCCTTACAACTGCATTTAAACTCAATCCAACAGATGCTTCTCTTATAAAAAACTCTTCGGTAATAGTACAATCGTGATCGTCAGTTACAGTAACAATATAATTACCAGGACCTAAGTTTGTTTGTGTTGTCCCGGAAAAGGAATTACTCCACAAACTTGTATAAGGTGATGTCCCTCCCGAAATATTAATGCTTATTGAACCATTTTGATCCCCTTTACATTTAATATTTGTAAAGTCAGAATCAATTACCAGTTGAGATGGGGAATTAAGATTCACACTGCCAGTCTCAGAGCAATTGTTTGCGTCTGTAACAGTATATCCGAAATTAACATTAGCTGGGATATTGTGATTGTTAAATGAAGTTGATTGATCTTGCCATTCTATTGTCAGAGGAGGTGTTCCTCCAAAAGCAGTTACGCTCGCACTTACAGGTTCTCCATAACAGCCTGCATTTATTGATGTAGCAGTTGCTGTTATTTCTGTTGGTTCTGTTATCGTGAAACTACCTGTACCATAACAACCATTTAAGTCTGTAACAGTATAAGCATAATTTCCAGGAGAAAGGTAGTTTTGACTGAATCCGTTCAAATAGGAAGGATTCCATACAATAGAGTAGGGAGTTGTACCACCACTGGCGGTAACAACAGCATACCCATCATTATTGCCATAGCACCTTACATTATCTAAAGATGAGGTACTTACTGCCAAGGATGGAGGCATGGTTAAGGTTTCGCTGGCAGATCTTGTGCATCCATTTGCATCAGTAACAGTTACATAATATGTCCCTATGCCAAGTCCGGTAATTGTTTGCGTAGTTTGCACAGGACTAGTGCTCCAATTATATAAGTACGGAGTATCTCCACCTGTTGGATTAGCAGTAAGGGAACCATCATTTACACCATTGCAGCTAATTGGGTCATCGGTTATGCTAATAGAGAGATTGACAAAAGTTACTTCGGCGGAAGCACTGGCAGAACATCCCTGATTGTCAGAAATGGTAAGTGAATAGGTTCCCGAGGTCGAAGCTGTAAGAGTAGGAGTTGTAGCATTATTTTGCCAAAGGAAATTAACACCAGTTACATTTGGATTTATTACAAAGGCACTACCGTTGCAAACTATCGTGTCATTAATGAAGTCAAATGGTGGCAATGAATTGGAGACATGAACATACATCTCTAAAGATTCTTCTATACAACTTATATCTCTTGTAAAATACATTATAACGGTATAAGTGCCAGAATTTTCGTAAATATGAAATACTGAATTTCCTACAGCAGTATTACCATCACCAAAATCAAAATGCACACCTGATATTCCTTCTCCGTCAGTATAAAAACCAACTCCATTAGCTGATTCTTCGCAATTTAGGGTGTCTTGATATATATCAAAAGAAATAGAATCGTTACCTATCACAATATTAAAGTCAATATTTATAGGTTCGATGTTTGCACCTGCTAGGTATCCGTATGATTCTACATCTCCAAATCCATAAACTGTAGCTAGAGTCCCTTCAGATGATGTAATCACGTGAGAACCTTGCGCGAGATTTTTCCTCACATAAGAATATGAAGTGTTTGAAGGTACTGTAGCCCATCCAGCAATATTTGCACCATCAAGCTGAACTAACCCTGTATAAGCAGTTTCGCAAACGATATTAGTATAGAACTGATTTATTGCAGCTGTGTTAAAGGCTTGAAAAGCGATGTACTCAAGAGTTTGTTCTACAGGAGAAAGCATTATCATAAAAGGGTCTGAAGTTACACCATCGCATGATGTTCCTCTGCTATATTGTGCAACTGAAATAGGATTGTTTCCTACGATATATGAAGCGGGTGTTAAATAAACTTCATGAAATTGCCCGGCATTTAAGTTAATATTTGCACCTCCGTTTATGTTTATTACCGTTCCATTTTCGCTTGCCATTATTCTATACTGATCACCATTTCTTGTCATAAGAGGGACTGTAATATATTCTTTTCCCCAAGCTTTAAGCGGAATCATTTGTTCATAAAGGTGGTCGCAATAATCACAGGTGGGAACTCTAGCACACCTGTTGCCAGCAAAAACTGCAAAATTATGGCAGGCCCCTACATCGGTAGCACTTATTTTTGTTCCTGTTAAATCGCCTGCACTTTGAACTAAATAAACCTGTCCTTGATTTAAGGTAATATTAAAAGGAACACCAGCTCCAACACCTCCGGTTACAGCTGCAGTCGGAATAATTTCAATAGTAGTGTTGTTTTCAACTCCAACAATAACAAATTGTGTAGGTTGACCACTAAAAGGTGTGTAGGCACAAACATAATATGAATCGCCAAGTGCAGGTGTTGCAAGTACAAGAGTTGCGTCAGATGAAGCAGTACGTTGATTTGCAGAATATACAGCAATGTCGTTGCTGGCAGTAATATGGATAGCCTTGTTTAAGGCGGTATTTGTAGTTGCGATAGCTGCATTCTGAGCAGCAGGTACTTGCACCATTACTGAACCATTGGCGGCAATAGTAAAAGCTTGACTCCAACCTGTACCAGGCATTGCAACTGTTCCAGAAGTTGCTACGTCAGATGTAAGATACAGTAAAGTGTTCGCAGGATCATCAAAATTTTGCATATAACTCAGCCAAAAATCTGTACCGGTGGTAGTATATTGTGCTGATAAACTAAAATTTATAATGAAAAGAAGGCTTAAAATAATGCAAATTTTCTTCATAGCAATTAAAAAGTTGAATAATTCCTTTACAAATATAAAGAATATATTTATATAAAACTAAAAACTAAATATTTATTTTCATCTTGATTATCAATTATTTGTGTAATTGAGTTAATTTTAATTTAAAAACATAACAATTCTCATAATTTAGCATTTGTTTGGATTGTAATTTTGCTTAGTTATGAAAAGAAAAATGATAAGGATATCTTTAGTGTCATATTCTAATACTTTGCCGTTTAAAGCAGCCCTTGAATCATCTGAATTTATTAGAAAAAATGCGATATTAAAAGAGAGTTATCCGGCGCTTTG
>JAQVEY010000298.1 GCA_028697515.1 Bacteroidales bacterium
CCTTCATTAGTTGAATTAAACCAAATTATTTCTCTAGCAAAATAAAGAAATATTCTGATATTTTCAGATGAAACGTATCATCAATTGATTCATGCTCAGAAAAAACAAATTCCTTCGATTTGTGATATTTATGAAAATTCTGTAAGTCTTTGGGGAATGGCAAAATCATTTGGACTTGCAGGTATGCGTATCGGGTGGTTGGCATCTCACCGAAAAGACATTCTTCAAAAAATAGTATCATTTAAAGACTATTTAAGTATTTGTAACAATGCTGCAGGGGAAGTACTGACATATATTGCCCTGAATCATCAAGAAAAGTTTATTGAGCCGAATATTCAAAAGATAATATATAACAAAAAACTGTTTTTAGAATTTGCTAAAAGACATAACCAAATAATAGAGTTTGTTGAACCTATAGCTGGTTCTACAGCACTTGTTAAATTAAATATTAAATGTTCCAGCCTCGAATATTGCGAGAAACTTGTTGCTCAAACAGGAATTATGATGGTTCCAGGAGAGATGTTTGATTTCGGGAATTCTTATTTTCGCATTGGCTTTGGAAGAAAAAACTTTGCTGAAGCTCTTGAAGTCTGGGATGAATTCATAAAATGAAAACACTTTAATATGTTGTGATTAAACAACAATAACAATTATAATATGTTGTATACATACAACAATATAATAATAAATACGTTTTAATAAAAATACATAAAAATATAAATATGTTTTTGTAATATTAAATTAATATAGTATATTTGTATTATAAAAACAACAAAAATGGAAACATTACTCAAATATTCTGAGAGGAAGATTGATAGAACCTTATTAAATTTCAAAAGATATCTATTAGATTCAATTGTTTGGGATGACAGGCTTATAGGTATTAAGGGAGCTAAGGGGACGGGCAAAACAATAATCATGTTACAGAGGTTAAAATCTGAATATGGGAACTCCAACAGGGCGATTTATGTTTCCTTGGATGATTATTATTTTACCAAGAACAGATTATTTGATTTTGCTGAAGAGTTTTATCTGATGGGTGGTAGAACATTATTTTTGGATGAAGTACACAGATATCAGGGCTGGTCAGTAGAGATAAAAAACTTATATGACTTATATGATGATTTAAATATTGTATTTTCAGGATCTTCGGCATTAGAATTACATAAAGCAGAAGGAGATTTAAGCAGAAGAGCTGCGATTTATAATCTACATGAAATGTCTTTTAGAGAATTTTTGGAGCTTTCGGAAAAAATAGTTTTTAGAAAATACTCACTTGAGGATATCCTATTAAGGCATCAGGAAATAGCAAAGGAGATAACCAGAGATACAATTATTATCCCCTTGTTTAGGAAATATTTGGAAGAGGGTGCTTATCCGTTCTTTAAAGAGGCGAGGGGACAGTTTTATGACAGGTTGGTAAGTACAATAAATACTACCATTGAAAGTGAACTTCAGATAATTGAAGGGATAAATTACAATACTGCATATAAGTTAAGGCAGTTAGTAGCTGTTCTCGCTGACTGTGTACCTTTTAAAGTAAATATTTCAGATTTAGGCCGAACAATAGGGATGAGCAGGGACGCTTTGTTAAGATTGATAAAAGCTTTGGACAGAGCAAATCTTATTAAAGGAATAAAACCTGAAGGTTCTGCAATGGGTTATCTTACAAAACCCGACAAAATATACATGAATAATACAAACCTATTGATTGCTCTTAATTCAGGGAAGGAAAGTATTGAAGGAACGATTCGCGAAACATTCTTTATGAATCAGTTATTGCATTCTCATGAACTAAGATCGTCAAAAACCGGTGATTTTATTATAGACGGGAAATATACTTTCGAAATAGGAGGATCGAAAAAGAAATTCACTCAGATTGCTAACGTAGATAATTCATATATTGCAGCAGATAATATTGAGATTGGTTACGGCAATAAAATTCCTTTGTGGTTGTTCGGATTTATGTATTGAGATATTTTGTCAGCAAAAAAATCTAATGAAAGTAATTTTCTGACAAGGCAAAAATCAAACTGCCATAAAGGATTACTCATTCTAAGGCAGTTTGATAAAAAGTTAAACTTTGAAATGATTATTATTGAGTTTTCTGAAATTTAAAAGTTATTCCATCATCAGTTTTTCTATACATTGTGTTTCCTTCTACAGTATAAGATTCTCCTCCTCCTGAAACATAAGTAAAAGTAAGAATATTTCCAGATAATTTCCATGTGCCTTTAGTACCACCAACATAATTACCACTGTTTATTGGATTGTAGTCTTCCTGATAAGTGCCATCTGCATTTATTGTAAATCTATGATAATTAACAAGTCTTTGTCCGTCAGATCTACTGACAAACTCATAAACTCCAACTACATTTACAGATTTTGGCTTAATGTTTTCCTTGTCTTTACTATTATCTTGTTTTTTATTATCTCTGTCGGATCTGTCATCCTCTTTTTCCTTATTCTGTTCTTTATCTTCTTTTTCTTTCACACATAATTTGATTTCACCAACATTAATTTCGGTTTTTTTGTCAGGATTGGAGATTTCTTTTACTATAAATGAATCTCCTATGCTTATTTTAAGTTTAGAATCTTTTACAACTGTAGGTATTGATAATTCGAATTTCCCATCTTTAGTGTACATATTCGAGAATTCCGGTTCGCCCCAGGTTAAATTAGCCTGACCTGCTGTATTTTTGTCATCACATCCAATGATAGTACCACTAATCATAGTCATAGACGGTACAGAAATATCAAGAACAATTTCTTCTTTATCTTTTAGAGGACCTGCATCCATTTTAATTTCAAATCCTTTATAGTTCATGCCAACGACAAAGTTTTTTCCTGCAGGAACCTTTGCTTTATAATATCCATCATTATCGGTAACAGCAGTAGTTTGAAAAACCTTAACATTTTGTCCTTTAATAGGTCTTCCACTACGGTCAATAACACGACCTTTTACAAAACCAATTGAATTTTCCGGCATACCTAAAGCCCACGAACTGAAATGATCTGTTTTGGCAATATAGTAGCTGCCTTCTTTTTTTGCAATAGATTCATATTCCCATAGTCCTGATGTTTCGTTAAATGAATACATTTCCATATTATCAGGCATATAGTCTATATCCTGATATGGAATAGCTACCTTTATGCTGGCATCTTTTTTTAGTTGAACAGTACCTCGCGAGTCTGACAACTCAATAAACATTAAGCCATAAGCATAAAGCATAATGTCCTCTCCATCTCTGTTAAGCCCTTTTAGGTTCTCACCCGGAACAAGATTTCCAAAACTATAATCATCAGATGGAATAAATGAAAAGTAAGCATTCACATTTGTTTCATTTGACTTAATTGAGCCTTGAGGTAAAATTAATGCAGAGCCATCCGAAATTTTTAATTCGCCACCTTGTGAAACAGGAATTTTCGAGCCTGCTCCAAAGCCATTTTTCGTATTTCCTTTTGGCATCAATGCAGTCTGTATCTGATTGATTTCCTGGGGCTCAGAGATTACTACTGAGTTACTAAAATAACCATCTTTCTTGAAGTTTACAATTATTTTTTCTTTTGAAACTTCAAGATCATCAAAAAGAAAACTTCCAGTTTCACTAGTTGTAAAATTATTCCCATTTACAGTAACTTTAACTCCTTGTAAGGGATAGTTATCGTTGTCAGTGACAACCCCTGAAATCGTCATTGTATTTTTGTTTTTGTCTTGCAAAAAATTACATGCTGTAAGCATTGTTAATAATGCCAAACTAATTAGTATTAAAAATTTTGTTTTCATTGCTTTTTCTTTTTTCTTATTATTAAAATTATTACCACAATAACTACTATTATCATAAAAACAGCACCGATTCCTATTATAATAAAACCTAGCATTATATCAGTACTATCTTCGG
>JAQVEY010000299.1 GCA_028697515.1 Bacteroidales bacterium
TTTCTTCTGAAATTCTGTTGTAATTATTTTCTAAAAATGCACCTACAGAAATTACTATATCTACTTCATTGGCACCTTTATGAACAATTAATTCGCATTCTGCTGCCTTAACCGATAAAAATGTTTGGGATGAGGGGAACGATGCTCCCACTGCTGCTATTTTAATATTGTTTTGTTTAATATTTTCTTTTACAAGCTGCACAAAAATTGGATAAATACAAATTGCAGCAACATTTTTATAATTTGGAAAATGTTTATTAAAATCATTGACTTTTTCAGTCATGTTTTTAATTCTTTCTACCGTATCTGAAGTATTTAGACTTGTAAGATCAATTAAATTTAAGAGAGTTGTTAATACTTCTATATTTTTGTATTTAGGTACATCTTTTTTTAATAAATCAATTTCTGACTTAATTAGGTCTTGTGACGGAAATGATTCGAAAATAAATTTCTTCATATTATAATAATTTAGTATTGTTTATATGCCTTTTATTATCTCTTTTAGTCTTTTTAATAAGGTTCTGCTGTAAAGCTTCGGTAAGATCTATTCCCGTTTGATTTGCAATACATAATAGTACCCACATAACATCTGCAATTTCTTCAGAAAGATTTAATTCTTCACCTTGTTTTGTTGATTGTTCTCCATATTGACGAGCAATGACTTTTGCCAGCTCTCCAACTTCTTCTGTTAGTACGATCATATTCGTTTTTATATCAAAATATCTGACCCCATATTCTTTAATCCATTGATCCACAGTTGTTTGTGCCTCTTTAATTGTCATTTTCCGATGAATTTATACACAAATATAATCTTTATTAAGAATACTTAAATAAAACTTCTAATATAAAATTATTGTTTATTTTTTGAATCAATTATTAGTGTGACCGGTCCATCATTAATGAGACAGACTTTCATGTCTGCTCCAAAAACTCCAGACTTAGTTTGTTTGCTTAGTAATTTATCTAATTCATAAATAAAACTGTTATATAATGGAATAGCTTTCTCAGGACGTGCCGCCTTAATATAAGAAGGTCTATTTCCCTTTTTTGTTCTTGCGTGCAAAGTAAATTGGCTGATTGTCAAAATATCATAATTCATTTCTATACAAGACTTATTCATTACGCCATTATTATCATCAAAAATTCTTAAGTTGATTATCTTATTACATAGCCATGAAACATCGTCCAGATCATCGTTGTGTGTAATTCCAAGAAGAATAAGTAACCCATTCTCAATTGAAGAAACTTCCTTATTATCAATTTTAACGGATGCTTCGCTTACTCTTTGTATTATTGCTATCATTTTGAAACGCTAATGGGTTGAAAATTAAAGAATTATATATTGTTCCACATGAAACATTATTCAAAAAGACTTGTAAATTTGAATTCTGTAACATCAAATAATCCCTTATCACCTATTTTTAGTTTGGGAATTACAAGCAAAGCCATAAAAGACAAGGTCATAAATGGAGCTGTTAGTATAGAACCATTTGATTTTATGACATGGTTAAGCTTTTCATAAATGTTCGCAACATGTTCTGCAGGTTCTTGTGTCATTAAACCGGCAAATTCAAGTGGTAATGTGTAAAAATCTTTGTTCTTTGTATAACAAAGTCCACCTTTATGTTCAATTATTTCATTTATAGCATTACAAATTTCTTCGTCACTGCAACCAACAGATATTATATTATGGCTATCGTGTGCAATAGATGTAGCAATAGCTCCGGCTTTTAACCCAAAACCATTAATAAACGCAACTTGAGGAATAGATTGGTCAGAGTATCTGTTATAAACAACAATTTTTAATACATCATTTTTAATGTCAGAAATAATATTATTGTTTTCAATATTAGGTTTTGTTGTATATGAATTTGTAACCAATTCTTTATCTATAACTTCGATAACTTTAATTTTTGAAGAAGAAGTTTCAATTTTGATGTCTTCAGGTTTTATTTTTTTGGCCTTAAAATTATTAATTGGTGTTTCTCTTTCTGTATTAAATAAAATTCTATTTTGTGAGTAAACAGTAATTCCATTAATAATAGTTTCTAAAATTTCGAACTCACTAAGATTATTTACAATTATAAAATCTGCAGGATCATTTTTTCTTAAAAGACCAACCGGTAAATTATAATGTTGAACAGGATTAATACAAGCGGCATTTAATAAATCAAATACATCAATATTTTGTTTTAATCCCATTTTCAATATTTTATTTATATGGCCGTATTTTATTAGGTCGTCAGGATGAGAGTCATCCGTGCAAAGCATTACCATTTTATTGAATTTGGTAATTAATGGATATAATTCGTTAAAATTCTTAGCTGCTGATCCTTCCCTGATTAAAATTTTCATTCCAAGTTTGATTTTTTCCAATGCTTCATCAATTGTAAAACATTCATGATCGGTAGAAATACCCGAAGCAACATATTTTTTAAGTTGATCACCTGAGATACCCGGAATGTGGCCATCAATAATTGCATTGTGTTTTTGAGCAACCTTAAGTTTTGCATGAACTTCAGGATCATCGAATATTACTCCTGGATAGTTCATCATTTCTCCAAGAACAAGAAGTTTGTGTTTTTCAAATAGCTCATCTATATCAGTCGCAGAAAGATTTGCACCCGAAGTTTCAAATCCCGTAGCCGGAACACATGATGGAACACTAAAGAAAATTTTAAGTGGAGTTTGTCTAGAATTTGAAATCATAAACTCTACACCCTTTTTGCCCAAAACATTTGCAATTTCGTGCGGATCTGACACAACAGCAACCGTTCCGTTTTTAACAGCAAGTTTAGAAAACTCGCTTGGAATAAGCATTGTGCTTTCTATATGAACGTGTGAATCAATTAAACCTGGTAAAATGTAAAAATCACTATTATTGTCATTCGGATTAACCTCTAGTATTTTACCATCTTCAACAATAACTTCAGCTTTAAATATTTTCCTATTGAACAGGTCAACATAATTTCCTTCGTACTTTTTCATAATTTATTGACTTTAATTTATTTATTTATTCTCATTGTCAAGTTTAGACTATTTAAGTCTTTTTTATTAGTTGGCTGAGCCTGTCGAAGCCAACTTTTTTTGTTTTTGTTCCACGTGGAACTGAAACTATCTCCCCAGAAAAACCAGTAATACACTGATATCTGAAGGCGAAACACCACTAATTCTTGATGCCTGTCCAATAGTCTTGGGATCTATTTTTATTAATTTTTGTCTGGCTTCAGTCGAAAGTGATTTTAACTCGTTATAATTTATTTTATCACGTATTATAATATTCTCAAGTCTTTTCAATTTGTCGGCAATCAATTTCTCTCTGTCAATATAGCCGGAATATTTTAATAAGATCTCTGCAGCATCAATTATTTCCTGAGCTTTTTCTCCATAGTCTGTTACAAGTTTTTGTAACTTGGGAAAAATACTTATCAGGTCGTTTACTTTTACCTGAGGTCGGAGAATGATTGATGAAAGTTTTATGCTTTGTTTTAATTCGGCACTTTGGAGAGTTTTAAGTATCGGATTTATTTTATCAGGTGGACAACTTTGTTTGCTAAAGAATGAAATCAGTTCGTCTCGTTTAGAGAGTTTTTGTTCGAGTATTGATAGTCTTTCATCTGAAGCCAGTCCAATATTATGACCAAGTTCTGTTAATCTTACATCTGCATTATCCTGACGAAGTAAAATCCTAAATTCTGCTCGGGAAGTGAACATTCTGTAAGGCTCATCCACTCCTTTTGTAACCAAATCATCTATCAGAACTCCTATGTAAGCTTGATCTCTATTCAATGTAAATTCGGGTTTGTCATGATTCTTTAAATGAGCATTTATTGCTGCCATTAGGCCTTGCGCAGCAGCTTCTTCATAACCGGTAGTACCATTTATCTGACCTG
>JAQVEY010000300.1 GCA_028697515.1 Bacteroidales bacterium
CCATTGATTAGTCCAAGATCAATATACGAATCAACATCACTTGAACCTATCGAATCAAAATCCATCGTCTCTTCTGAATATCTGTAAATACTATATTCATTGTTTACCCATGGCACATTTTTATTAAAATTTAGTTTAAGTGCATTCTCCATTTGATTAAAGTCAAGGAAAATAGATGAAGCTATGTGTGGAGCTCCAATTAGATATCTGTTGCCGGGTTCATTATTGTAAAACTCAACTTTATATGAATATGGACTATTTTTAGTATTAAGGTCTGTGTCAGTAAAAGTTGTGTCGTCAATGTTATCTAATGTCTCTATTTCAACAAGATTACTTCCGTAGTATCCTTCGGAGCGATAAAGTACATATTGATACGGTCCTGGAGCGGTTCCAATGTCAATTTGCGTAGGTTTTGACCATGCAATATATATTTCGCCTGCCGATTCATCTGTACTTAAAACACTAACATTAGTTATTGTTGGGATTCCACGAACAAGCACAGCACAAACTTCTTCCGATGCGTAACCTTCTGCACCGTCAGGGAAAACAGCAGTAACAAGATAGCAATATTCGTGTCCCTGTGAAGCAGTGTTATCGCTGTACAAAGTCTCACTAATTCCTTCAATTTCTGCAATTCTAACATATCCGGTTTCTTCTGGGACTCCCACCTCGCAGAAATCTGGTATAAAACCTGATGGTGAAATTCGTCTGTAAACATTATAGCCAGTTACATTTAAACAATGATTAGCAGTCCATTCAAGATCTATGGTAGTAGTCGTTGAACTTATTTGCATGTCTTTAACAGCAGGTCCAACAACCGATATAGCTATGTTTTTAATATCAACCAGACTTATTGGAGTACTATTGTCCTCTGCTTTAATGTTTAAATGATAAGATTGTTTTCTTACATAATCACAGAAAGTTTGCCAGATGAATTCGCCTTCTGCATATCCCGGTTCAGATACGGTTTGTGTAAAAGATGCTGCTGAGCCGTCAATAACAAATGGAGCTCCGTTTGCCGTAAGTGTAATAATATCATTATTAGCATCAGTAGCAGTAATTGTCAGTCTTAACAAAGAATCTGCATTAATACAAATGTCATCAGCCGTAGTTATAACGGGGGGGACATTGTCTGTATCATACACTTCAATTTGCATATCTCTGATTATAGAACCAATTTTTATACCGTTACGCCATTCTTCGATAAGCATTGCAATATTGTAAACTCCGGCTTGTACGGGAGTATTCCAGATTAAGTCACCTGTAACTGCGTTAACTGTTAATGATTCTGAGGCTTCAGGTAAGGTATAGCCTAGAATTGGTTCACCATTTTCGGCACGACATGTCGTAAGTTTATAGGATATACTATCCCCGTCAGCATCGTAGGCTCCCGGATTATGTACGAATAATTGACCAACAGCAGCTTTGTCAACAGGTGGTTGAGTTAGAACGGGGGTGGAGTTTGTTCCAATCGTTGAATTGATAAGCATTGTAGTAGTAATTGAAAAAACTGTATTAACAGAATTAGGAATATTGCTAACTCCAAGATTCCTGTTCGGATCTTCGACAACTATTACGTAAATACCAGGACCAGGATATGTGTGAATTCCAACATATTTATTGCGTTTGTAATAATCAGGTAAAAAAACTTCTTCAATTCTTGGAAGAACATTGCTTGTGTTGTCGCCCCATAAAACTTCTAGTTCTGGACGATCAGCAGTCCAACCCGGACCCGTGGCTGTATAAGTAATTATCGTTACTTCAAATGTCAGGTCTGATATCTGACGATAGGTAATTTCTCCTGCTCGATTATGTGTCGCATGCAATTGCAGTACAAACAAAATTAATAATATTGCAAAAGTCAGTCTTTTCATCAAATACAAAGTTACGATTTTTTTAAAGCGATTATAAACAAAACTGTTTATTTAAATCAGATTTTGTTAAGTTCTTTCAGAATCTCATTACCTATTACACATTCGAGGCATTTAAACTTATCGCAATAATTTCTTTTAAGATTTAATAATGCCTGAGATTCATAAGCATTTTTGGGTATTATATTTAAAGATTTCCAAATCCTTGTTTCTCTGTTATCTTCAGCCTTTATTTGTATCATCCAATCAATAATTTTTTCTAGATTATTATTCACTTTATAATTTTTGTAATAGTAGAATGCAATAGGGGCAATCGTATTAATTGCAATGGTGTTAAAAGTACTGATACCTAATTTTACATTTGTCTTATTAACTTGTTTGCCAAAGACAAAATGAGTTCTCCAATAATCTGACACTTCGACATTAAAATACTTTTCAGATTCAGATAGATTTTCATTATCAAAAATCGATGAAAATAAAAATCTGAAATTAGTCATTAATGCAGCAAATTGTGCAATTCTGATTTGTGGGAAATTCGAAGGTCTTAATCTTGATTTTTTCCAACTAACACTAGGTATAGGAGTAAGGCTATGTTTTTTTCTTATAAAATAGTATTCTTTCTGTAGTTTAATTACATAATCATCTTTTATTGCATCTTCTAACAATCCTGACTGCCCAAAAAGTAGAGCCTCTATTTTGAATATGTTATCTGAATACTTATAAAGAATTGTTAGTGGTATTGATTTAGCAAGTTGTTCGAAAGGTTCATTATTTATTCCAGTTCCAAAACTCCTTGCCATACTAACATAAAATATTTCTTCAAAATTACCTGAATATTTTTCATTAAGCTTTGTAATATATTCTGTTTTGGCTTCCAATCTTTCGGTTGCCATTCTTTCTAACCACAGGTTTGTTTTGAAATTACTGACTAATTCAATGTATCCGTGGCAATGTATCGGATTTTCATTGAATTTAAATTCAGAGTATTTATTGAATAAAATGTGAGGAAATTTTATTTCCCAGGTTGGTATTTCATAATTATTTGAAATAAAAATAGGCTTATCATAGTTGTAAACAATATGTAAAATAACATTATTATATGACAAATCTTTGTTGTGGTGGTGTTTATCCCAATCAGATGAATTTATATGAATTTCAACATTACCCGCCCAAATTGTGTCTCCAATTTTAATTTTTGCGTTAAAAAAGTCCGGACCTGAATCAAAATTGTGTGTTCCAGTGTCAATTATTTCAATTTTCTCACCATTAACCAAATAAAGGCATGCCTTATCCCATAATCTGTTTTTGTAGATGAAATGTAAAAAATCTTCCTGCATTTTTAGAGCTTTTTGTAAAAGTATGAAAATCTTTTAAGCATTTTTTCGTTGTTAATAAAAATTCCTTATTTTTGATTGTATTAAACAATTATACTTGTGAAAAATCATACATATCTATATCTTCCTCTTGTGTTGTTAATCTTGGGTTTTGGTTTTTTTTCTTTTTTTCTTTTTCTTACAAAAGGTAAAAATAAATATTTATTAGGAAAAAAACTCGCTATTGGGGCATCAATTATTGGGCTTACCTGTGTAGCAAATGGTTGTAAACCTGTAGTAACATGTTATGTGAGAGCTATTGATCCTGTTATTTCTAGTTTAGATTCATTAAGTTCCGACCAGCATATTATAATATCAAAATCGAACACGAAATTAAGTTTCAATTATAAAACTTATGATTATAACTATCAAAAATATAGTTTGAATGATGATAAAAGTACAATCTTCTATGGTGATTGCTCAATACAAAATGATGATTATAATAATTCAAAATTATTAGTTGAGTTTCCAAATACAATAGATACAGGAGTATATAAACTCGTTATATATTACTTTGATAAGCCGTTTAAAGATAAGGACAAAGAAGCAGTGTTTTCAAAGGAATA
This sequence comes from Bacteroidales bacterium, assembly GCA_028697515.1. Lineage (GTDB taxonomy): Bacteria > Bacteroidota > Bacteroidia > Bacteroidales > ML635J-15 > Bact-19. The sequence goes on from JAQVEY010000300.1 coordinate 3,811, forward strand.
TAATATTCGAGTAGTTGAATGATTTATAAATAAAAAGTACTTTAAATGAAAAATGCACACATAT
>JAQVEY010000009.1 GCA_028697515.1 Bacteroidales bacterium
ACCGATAATTTCTTTTGCCGAAAAGGAACCGTACGAATTTATAGTTTATGATAGAATGGGATTCGAAATCTTTAAGACTAATGAAACCTATGAAGGTTGGAATGGAAGTTTGAACTTTAACAGTATTGCCCCATCTCAAATGTATCTATACTATATAAGATATTTTGATTACAAGAACAAAGAACACATTAAAGTAGGTACTTTCTTTTTATTAGTTCAGTAATTCTTCAATAATAATTTCATTTAATTACTATATTTGCATATTAATAATGCGGATTAGATTATTAGTTATTTATGAGCCTTACACAGGAAGAAAAAATATGGATTGAAGAGCAATTTGATGAACTAATCAAAGTTAGCAAACGTGTAAAAACTGACGAGGATAAGGAAATTGTTAGACGTGCTTATGATTTGGCTAATGAAGCTCATGCCAATATGAGAAGAAAATCTGGCGAACCATATTTTACTCATCCTTTGGCAGTAGCAAAAATTGTTGCACAGGAGATAGGTTTAGGACCAAAATCAATTGTTAGTGCTTTATTACACGATGTGGTTGAGGATACAGATTATAGCCTTAACGACATAGAAAGAATGTTTGGCGTTGCAATTGCCGGATTAGTTGATGGTTTAACAAAAATTTCAAATGTTCTTGATAAAGATGCTTCGCTCCAGGTAGAGAATTTTCGTAAAATGTTGATGACAATGTCTCAAGACATAAGAGTAATTTTCGTAAAATTAGCCGACAGGTTGCATAATATGAGAACTCTTGGTTCAATGCCAGAATATAAGCAGATTAAAATTGCAAGCGAAACAGTTTACCTTTATGCTCCATTAGCCCATCGTCTCGGATTGTATTCAATAAAAACAGAACTTGAAGATTTGGCTCTCAAGTATGAGCATCCGTTAATATATAGAGAAATCAGCCGTAAATTTAAAGAAACTGAACAAGAACGTAATAAATATATTCAAGAAATAATCGATCCTCTTTCTGAAATAATGAAAAGAGAAGGTATCAAATGCACGATTAAAGGTAGATTGAAATCCATTTACTCTATTTGGAATAAAATGCAGACAAAAAATGTTCCGTTCGAGGAAATTTATGATTTGTTTGCAATTAGAATAGTATTTGAACATCCTGATGACTCATCTGAAAGTAAGGCCAGAGCACAATGTTATCACATTATGTCATTGATTACTGATATTTATCCCCATCATGAACAAAGAATCAGGGATTGGGTAAAAAACCCCAAAGCTAATGGCTACGAGGCATTGCACGTTACAGTAATGGGACCAAGAGGAAGATGGGTTGAGGTTCAGATTCGAAGTACTAAAATGGACGATATTGCCGAAAAAGGTTTGGCATCTCATTGGAAATATAAAATAAACGATAAAGGTTCATCGGGAAGTTTAGATATATTAATCGAAAATCTAAAAAGCAATTTAGCTAATTCAGAAATGGATTCTTTAGCTTTTTTAGATGATTTTAAATTAAATATTTTTACTGCTGAAATATATGTTTTTACACCAAAAGGTGAAATAAAAAAGTTACCTAAAGGATCTTCAGTAATAGATTTAGCATACGAGATTCATACCGAGGTGGGAAATAAAGCAATTGCAGCAAAAGTTAATCACAAACTTCAGCCATTGTCTTATGTACTTAATAGCGGGGACCAAGTCGAAATACTTACTTCTGATAAGCAGTCTCCAATGCGAGAATGGCTAAATTATGCTATTTCTTCAAAAGCAAAAACGAAAATTAAAAGCTCATTAAAAGAAGAAAGACTTCATAACATTGAAAAGGGCCAACAAATGTTTATCAAAAAAGCCCGCGAATTAAAGCTCAATATAAATCACAAACTCTTTAAAGAGCTTAGAGAAATGTATGACGCTTCGAATAAAGATGAGTTTTATCGAAAAATTGGAACAGGTGTTATTCAGATTGATGATCTTGAAAAACAACTGCTAAACAAAAGAAATATTTTTGCCAGATATTGGAAATTATCATTTATTAAACCCAAATCAAACAAGGAATTGGATACTAAAAATACTTATGTAATTGGAGATATTGATAATAAAAAATTTACATTGGCTACTTGTTGCAACCCAATTCCGGGTGATGAAGTTGCTGGATTTTTAAATCCTAATAATTCTGTTATTATTCATAAGAAAACATGTCATAATCTTAATAACATTGCGGCAAAACAAGGAGATAAAATTATTAGTGTTAAGTGGTCAAGTTATAAGCTGCTGTCATATTTGGTAAAAATTATGGTTGAGGGTGTTGATAAAGTTGGAATTCTTTATCACATTACTAAGTCAATTTCGCAGGAAGCAGACGTTAATATGGAAAGTTTGAGTTTCGAGACTAAAGATGGAGTTTTTAAGGGTGTCATAAAACTTTATGTTCACGATGCTCAGGATTTGGAAGACTTAATATCAAGAGTAATCAGGATTAAAGGTGTAAATAAAGTAACAAGAATCGAAGAATCAGATAATGAATAATAAAGAAATAATATCACTGCTAAGATTGTTAGAAGACCCTGACTATAAGGTTTATGAATTAGTTAAGGAGAAAATATTGAATGATAGTGATTTTTTTAAAATTTATCTTGAAAATTATCATTCTTTTTCTGCTAATAATCTTGGACTTGATAGATCCGAAGAGCTTCTTGATGAAATATTTTACATTAAGTTTGAGGAAAAACTGAAAAAATATTTGTCCAAGTCAAATCCTTCCTTGGCAGAGGGCGTATTTCTTTTTGAAACTTACTTCAACCGTGATGTTGATATAAACCAGATTGAAGCATACTTTGATGAGATTCTTCGTTCGGTTTGGATTGAACTTAACGAACAACTGACAGGAATAGAAAAAGTAAGAGTAGTTAGTAAAGTTCTGTTCGATCAATATAAATTAAAAAAATATCCTGCTGGCGAGTATAACACCGATTATTTAAGTATAACAAATTGTCTGAGTTATAAAAAATATGTTGCTCCAACAATTTCATTATTGTATTGCATGATAATGCAGAATACTTCTATACCTGCTTATCCTGTTGATATTCCCGGTATTTTTCTATTAGGATATCACGATAAGGAGCTTGCAGATGCAGTTTTCGATGAAGGAAATAATGGGATAGTCTTTTATTTTCATCCCTATGACCAGGGCACTTTAATCAATCAGCAAATTATAGAAAAATATATAAAAGATAACAAACTCGATTTGAAAATGTCCAAAATAAAAACAATATCGTATATTGATTATTTAGTTTTTATTTTTGAATTGAGAATAATGGCAATAAAGCAGAAGAATAAAGAGGGTTTTTGTATAAAGTATGCCGACAAGGTAAATTCTATATTGGGTAAAAAAAATCTTTAGTTTGTTAGTGTTGTTTGTTTTTCAACTATGTAAGATTTGTAAATATGAAAATAGTTATTTCGGGAGCTGGTGATGTAGGTAAATATCTGGCAAAAATGCTGATTAAGGAGAACCATGATATTGTAATCATTGATCAGAATGATGAATTGATAGTTGAAGTTGATAATTCATATGATTTAATGACTGTATGTGGATCCTGCACATCTTTTTCAATATTGAAAGATGCGAAAGTCCAAAATTGTGATTTATATATTGCCGTAACTAATTCTCAGGATACAAATATTCTGTCGTGTGTATTTGCAAAAAAGCTTGGCGCCAAAAAGACAATTGCAAGAGTTGATAACATGGAATATTTAAATCCAATTAATAAATTGTCCTTTATTAATCTTGGAGTGGATAGATTGATTTACCCTGAGTATATTGCAGCCAAAGAAATAGTAGGTGTTTTGAAACAGACTGGTACTACTGAAGTGTTTGAGTTCTCGGGAGGTAAGCTGACTTTGTTTGTAATTAAGTTAGAAAACGATTCTCCAATAGTTAATATAAGTTTGAAGGAAGCCTCGAGACTTGCTCAGAATCAGAATTATAGGGCAGTTGCTATTACTCGTAATGATGCCACCATTATACCTAAAGGTGACGATATCTTGCTTGTTAATGATCTCGTTTATATAATAACCAATCCTGAAGGAATACCAGAATTGCTACAAATAGCGGGAAAAGAAAAGCTTGAGATAAATAATATCACTTTTGTTGGAGGAAGCAGAATTGGGATAAAATCTGCAAAGTTTGTAGAAAATCATTTAAATGTCAAAATGCTTGAATTAGATCCTGAGAAAAGCTTTAAATTAGTTGATTTACTGCCCGGATCAATGATTATTACTGGTGATGGTAGAAATATAGATGTGCTTTTAGAAAGTGGAATTGAGCAATGTGACGCTTTTGTTGCTGTTACTGGTGACTCTGAAACTAATATTCTAACTTGTTTACTTGCAAAGAAATTCGGAGTTCTAAAGACAATAGCGGAAATAGAAAATCTAGATTATATTGAAATTGCCAAGAAAATGGGAATTGATACAATAGTCAATAAAAAATTAAGTACGGCAAGTACAATTTATACATTTACTATGAAAGCTGAGGTTACTTCAATTAAATGTCTGACAGGTACTGAAGCTGAAGTACTCGAATTTATCGTTTCTAAAGATGCTATTGTTACTAAAAATAAACTCAAAGATATTGATTTTCCCGAAGGTGTAATAATAGGAGGTATTGTCAGAGGCAATAAAAGCTATATCGCAATGGGAGATACGCAAATAAAGCAAAATGATAAAGTGGTTTTATTTGCCCTACCTTCTGCAATACATAAGATTGCTTATTATTTTTAGAGATTTCTAAAGTTCTTACTTTATTTTATTGACAATTATTTATAGTCTTAGACTATTTTTCAATAAAATTAAATTTTAATCCTGATAATTGCTGAAATTCAATTCCACTTTCGTAAATATCTTCGTCGTCAGATTCGTAATACCAGTTTATACTACAATTTTGATGATTTTTTAAATTTTTTAGTAAATCGTAAATATATCTTGCAGCTCCGGTATTAAAATAATCTAGTTTGAAATCAATTTCTAAATTGTCAGAATTAGTTTTGCATTCTTCGACGACTTTTTCTAATTCGCCAAAAAAAATAAGAGGATTTTCAGGAATTATTACTCCAATTAATTCGATTTTGCCTTGTTTGTAATCGGAATTTAATTCAGGTGTTTTCTCTGTCGAAAGAATTATATTATTCATAATGGTTTAGTTTGATTAAGATTTTTAGTTTAAAAGCCTTTCTGTTAGACAATTCTTCTGATTTTATTTCTATTAGATTTTCCGATTTTATTCTGCACAAAATTAATCCGTTCCCAACTCTTTTATCTAAAGAATCTGTTATGTTTTTTCGATAAATCTCTTTGAGTTTTTTAGTCGACCAATTATTTATAGAACTTATTTTGTCGGTTATTGTACCTAATTTGTCTTTATCAGTTTCTTGTGTTATTTCTAAAATTAGATGGTCAGTTTTCTTTATGATTTTTATAAAGCAAGGTTTTGAATTGTTGTGAATAATGTTGTTTTGAATCAGTTCAGTTGCAATTATCAATAATTTTTTTCTAGTTTTTAAATTTAAATAAGAAAAATTGTTTTCAAGTATATTTCTAAAATTATCATAATCCTGATCATTGTTGAAATTGATTTCTAAGTATGTATTAGAATTATGGTTCATTATTTAAAATGAATGGGTTTAGGTATTGTAATTTGTTTAATTGATTCCAAAGCAAAACTGTCTGTCATTCCTGCAATATAATCTGTAATAATCTGGATATCAGAGTCTTGATGTTTAAAATAGAAATCTTTCATACCCAATAGGTAATCTCCAAAATTTCTATCAAAATCAATGTTACTTTCAAAATATTTCTGAAAATTAAACTTATTTACTGTGATAAGATTCATCAAGTGATCAAATAAAGATGAAATAATATTATCACAAAACTTATCATAATTTTGTAAATCAGGGTGTTGGTAAATCATCTTATAGTTAAATTTCTTTAGTTTTGTAACAGATTCATATTTTTGATCCGAAAAACCAATTTTGTCTGATTCTTTTGAATTTTCGATGATATCAATAATCAAAGCATTAATTATTCTTCCATTTCTGTTTCCAAGCAGAACTTTTACTTCATCTGGTATATCCTTATCCGAAATAAAACCTGCAACAAATGCATCCTCAATATCGCGACCAAGATAGGCTATTTTATCCGAAAACCTCATAATACAACCTTCGTAGCTGTTAGAAACGACTTTTCTATTTGTTATACTATCTAGATTATTTAAAATTTGAGTAGGTCTAAGATATTGTTCATCTCTTTCCCCGTTATGACAAATAATGCCGTCTTTTACTCCAAAACACAAGTTTAGCCCTAGTCCTTTTTTTGCTAGATATTCTACTTGTCTGTATGAATTTATTTCGTGTACAAAAGCATTATTACCTCCAAGAATTTTATTTAAAGCCATTTCACCTGCGTGTCCGAAAGGAGTGTGTCCAAGGTCGTGTCCCAGCCCGATGGCATAAGCCATATCTATATCAAGATCCCATCCGTACTTGTTTAAGCCTTTACATATAGTTGCAGCAATTGTTGCAACGTGAAGTACATGCTCAATTCTTGTGCAAATATGATCATTTTCGGGAGCAAAGAAAACTTGAGTTTTATTTTTTAATCTTCTAAAAGCAGTTGAATGAATAATGGCAGTTTGATCACGGAAGTAATCACCCCTAACGTCCGTTTCTCTCGGCACAGTTCTTTCGAGATATTTTGATTGTGGAAATGGATTTTTCATTTTTATAAATTTATTCTCTTAAGTATTTATCATAAATATTCTCAGGCTTGTAATTGTTGATATATTCAAATGCATCAGATAAATTATTTGTAATATAATACAATGCCTTATATGAGATATTTGTAAAACCTTGATTATAAAACTCATTAAACTGATTCAGTAATTTATCGTAAAACCCGTATGCATTAATAATAATTATTGGTTTACTGTGATATTTAAGTTGTTTTAGTGTAATTACTTCCAATAATTCTTCTAGTGTTCCAAATCCTCCAGGTAGAGCAATGAAAACATCAGAATTGTTTCTCATAAATTCTTTACGATCTTTCATATCTTTTGTAACTACAAGTTTTTGGAAATCTTCATTAACAATATTCTTGCGATTTAGATGTTCGGGCACAACGCCGGTAACTTGAGAACCGTTTTCTGCAGCCGATTTCATTAAAACTCCCATTAATCCAATACTTCCAGCACCATGAATCAGATTATATTCTGAAATACCAATTAGCTTACCAAGATCTTTTGCAAGATTATAATATTTAATGTCTAAATCTTCACTTGAACTGCAAAATACACAAATCGTTTTGCTCATAAAATGCTATTTCTGTAAAAATAAGTTTATTATTGCTTACCTTATATTAATATATCTATGAATTATGAACAAATTTTGTTTAATTTAGTTAGTCAATACTGAAATTATGTTCTTTAACAGAATAATTTTGTAAGAGTATGATACTAAAAAGTATAATCTTTGGGGATTAAATTAAAAATATAAGTAAAGCACGTTACTTACTGATAATGATAGCATTTAGTTAACTAACAAAAAAAAAAATAAAAAAATATAAAAAATGTTTTGTGTGAGAAGAATTATTACTATTTTTAGGCATTGATAAATGAGGCAGATTAAAGGATGTGTGAATTTAACAGTAAATACAGATAAATATCTGAAAGACAGAAGTTTGTGGTAGTTTAAAATTGTTAGATTTATAATAAGAAAGCCTGAAGAGAAAAGTTTGTATTATTTAAATTAAGGAGAATTTGTTTTTCTGTGGTAAAATATTGAAGATTTGTTACTGAAATTAAGTTTTTAGTAGAAAAATTGAAAAATAAAAAAATTAAATGGCGAAAAAGTGTGAAGAAATATGGGATAAGTGTTTACAAATCATAAAGGATAATGTTCCTAAGAATAGTTATCGTACATGGTTTGAGCCAATTATTCCTTTAGATATTACAGAAAATGTGCTGACAATTCAAGTCCCAAGTACTTTTTTCTATGAATTCATTGAAGAGCAATTTTTGGATTTATTGAAAAAGACTCTACATAAAGTAATAGGTCAAGATGCAAAATTGGAATACCATGTTGTAATGGAAAACAATTCGAATTCAGAAAGACCTTATACTCTAAGAATTCCTGCTAAAGACAAGACTATACTTGTTAATCATCCTGTTCAGATGCCATTGGATCTTGAAGCTAATTCAATTGTTAATCCTTTTATTATTCCTGGAATAAAGAAAGTTCATGTTGATCCGCATTTGAACTCTGAATATACATTTGATAATTTTGTTGAAGGAGAATGTAATCGTTTGGCAAGATCTGCAGGTTATGCTGTTGCTCAAAACCCGGGAGGAACAGCTTTTAATCCATTATTTGTTTACGGAGGCTCAGGTCTTGGTAAAACCCACCTTGCTCAAGCTATTGGTATTGAAGTGAAGAGAGTTATGCCCGAAAAAGTGGTTCTTTATGTGGATGCCAATAAGTTCCTTACACAATATATGGAAGCTACTCGTAACAATAATCGTAATGATTTTATACATTTTTATCAAATGATAGATGTATTGATTGTTGATGATGTTCAGTATTTTTCAAAGAAAGAAGGTACTCAGGAAGTATTTTTCCATATTTTCAATCATCTGCATCAGCACAGCAAACAATTGATTCTAACTTCGGATAAGCCGCCGGTCGAGTTGAATGGCATGGAACAGAGGTTATTATCAAGATTTAAATGGGGGCTTTCAGCTGATTTGCAGGAACCTGATTTTGAAACTAGGATAAAAGTTCTTAAGAAGAAAACATATAAAGATGGAATAGTAATAAAAGAGGAAATACTTGAATATATTGCTTCTCACATTACTAATAATATTCGCGAACTTGAAGGAGCTCTCATTTCATTGTTAGCTCAATCTACATTGAATAAAAAGGAAATTACGATGGAGCTTGCGAAAGATATGATCGACAAGCTTGTTAAGAGTACTCGTCGTGAAATTTCTATTGATTATATTCAAAAGGTCGTTTGCAATTACTTCTCTATGCCTGTTGACTTACTTAGTTCAAAAACAAGAAAAAGAGAAATCGTGCAAGCTCGACAAATCGCAATGTTTTTTGCGAAAAGTATGACAAAGGCATCTCTTGCTTCTATTGGTGCTTCTATAGGAGGTAAAGATCATGCAACAGTTCTTCATGCTTGTAAAACCGTAAATAATCTTCTTGAAACAGACAAACGTTTTAAGTCTGATTTAGAAGAAATAGAAAAAAGACTTAAAATGTAATTATAATTGTGGGGCATCAAAGCCCCATATTTTTATCCTATGATCTGGTTACTTTTTAGTATTTTATCATCCGCAGGAATTTATGTGATTTTTAAATTTGTTGATAAAGGAAAAATGCCTTTATTAAATATTATCATTATTAATTATTTGATAGCATCAGTTTTTGGCTTTTTATTAGCAGGAGAGTTCCCTATTCAAAAAATATTAAATGCTGAATGGCTTTATACTGGTCTTGTGTTAGGAGTTTTACTGATATTCCTTTTTTTTATGGTAGGTTTATCTTCGGCAAAAGCTGGTATATCAATTACAACTGTTGCCTGTAAAATGGCAGTGGCTATTCCAATGACTTTTGCAATTATAGCATATAAAGAGAGTGTAGGAGTTGTTAAAATTATTTCGATAGCATTGGCAATTTTGGCGGTTATTCTTAGTGTCTATAAGAAAAGTACAAGTAATGACAAATTAAACAGATTGACAATCTTATTGCCTTTGGTTCTTTTTCTCGGAATGGGGATGGAAAATTCGCTTTTGATTTTTTCAAAAGAAAAGTATATTAATGCCGATATAAGCTCGGTTTATACAGCAAGTTTATTTAGTGTAGCTTTAGTTTCAGGATTAATATTGATTTGTTTTAAGCCTAAATTGTTGAAAAATTTTCAAAATCCTAAGATTTGGTTTACTGGTACTTTGTTAGGATTGGCAAATTTTGGATCAATTTATTTCGTTTTAAGAACATTAAATTCGGGTATCTTTACCAATTCAGTAACCTATGGTATTATAAATATTGGTATTGTTACAATTAGTGTATTAATTGGTACACTCTTTTTTAAAGAGAAATTGACTAAAATAAATATTTCCGGAGTTGTGATTTCAATAATTGCGATAATATTACTTAGTTTTTCTGATTCGTTATAATGATTGATAAGTATAAAACGATAGAAGATTGCTCAGAGGGATTTTATTCTGACAAAGGAAGTAAATTTTTGGCTTTCGCCTATCCTGTTAAGACAGAAGGGGAGATAAAGCAACTTTTAAATGATACAAAGAAAAAATATCACGATGCTCGTCATTATGTGTATGCATATATTATTGGTTATAAGCAGGAAAATTATAGGGCAAATGATGATGGAGAACCTACAAATAGTTCGGGAATGCCAGTATTGGGACAAATTCGTTCTTTCGGGCTAACAAATGTACTAATTATAGTGGTGAGATATTTTGGCGGTACAAAACTTGGAATCCCGGGTCTGATAAATGCATATAAATCTGCTGCTAAAGATGCAATTGAGAAGGCTAAAATTGTTGACAAATCAATTACTCATCGTTATCTCATTAGTTTTGACTATTCTGAAATGAATTTTGTTATGAAACTACTTAAGGATTGCAAAGCAGAGATAAAAAAGCAAGATTTTGGAGAAATGTGTAAAATAATTATCGAAATAAGTATATCTTTACATGAGGATTTAGTAAAAGCCATAAGTCAAAATATAAAAATTAAGATTGAAGATTTCAATGAGTAAGTTTTTAGCAAAATTATTTATTAAGGCAGGAAGATGGAAATATAATGATTTTCCTGATGTTAAGAAAGCTGTTGTATTGATGGCTCCGCATACTAGTATGTGGGATTTTGTTTTGGGGAAAATGTATTTTGCAATGCATGGTCATAGACCAATTGTGCTAATAAAGAAAGAAGCCTTTGTATGGCCTTTTGGTTTTTTTCTAAAAAAAATGGGGGGAATTCCAGTGGACAGAGGGAAAAGAACTGGATTGACAGATATGGCCATTGATTCCTTTGCAAAGGCCGAGGATCGTTTTTATTTGGTTATTACTCCTGAAGGAACACGAAAGAAAACAAAAAACTGGAAAAAGGGATTTATTAGAATTGCCAAGGCTGCTAATGTGCCAGTTATTATGGGCTTTCTTGACTGTTCTAAAAGAAATATGGGTATTTTGGGATTACTTGATTTGTCGGGAACAGATGAAGAAATAATGGAAAGACTTAAAAAGCACTATTTGGGATTTACAGGAATTTATAAAAATAAATTTGAAACAGGATATGAATAGTATAAAAATTTCTGCATTACAAACTAATATTGTTTGGGAAAATCCTGAAGAAAATGTTAAGAATATCAGGAATTTAGTCTTTTTAAACCCAGGTGCTGACTTATATGTATTGCCTGAGATGTTTAATACTGGTTTTACTGATAATGTTGAATTATTTGGTGAAAATATTGAAGGTAAAACAGTTAAAGAACTGAAAGAAATATCTAGGATTAGTGAAGCTGCAATTTGTGGTTCTATTGTGTTAAAAGAAAATGATAAATATTATAACGCTTGTTTATTTATTAGACCTGATGGGACTGTTGATATTTATAAAAAGAGACATCTGTTCAAATATGGCGGGGAGGGAGATATGTTTAGTAAAGGAAATGAAAGAGTCGTTGTAGATTATTTGGGATGGCGTATTATATTAATGGTATGTTACGATTTAAGATTTCCTGTGTGGAGTAGAAACTGCGATGATTATGATTTGATGATATATGTAGCAAACTGGCCTGCAAGTCGTAGATATATTCATGATATTCTTTTAAAAGCAAGAGCCATTGAGAACCAGAGTTATCTGGTATCATGTAATAGAGTAGGAGAGGATGGGAAGAATATAAGATACAATGGAGGTTCGTATATTATTGATTATAAAGGGGAAATAATTATTGCTGCACAAGATAATAATGTGGAAGTTATTAATTCAGAGCTTTCTTTAGATGATTTAAATATATATAGAAAAAATTTCCCTGCACAAAATGACAGGGAAATTTTCAAAATTATTTAAACATTAGTATTTTCTTTCACCAAGACTTTTGGCACCAACAGGTAATCTATAAGTAACCATAAGTTCGTATGATCCATTTTGATAAGAAGCGATATCGGAAGTGGCAAAGTCTGCAGCAATTCCAAAATCGAATTCTTTATATCGTACTCCCAGCATAGAGACAATATCACCGCAGGTTCTATATGATAACCCCACCCAATAATTATCAAGATAAATACACTTTACATTTAAATCGAGTTGTGAAGGAGCTTTAAAACTTGTCTTGATTAAAGCAGATGGTTCAAGGTCAAACTCTGGGTCCAATTCAAATTTGTATCCTCCCATAATATTGAAATGTCTTACAAGTCTACCCATATGAATTTCTTCTCCTCCGATTTTGATAGGAAGACCAATCATTTGATTAGCAGAGATGCCAGCAAAATAATCTTCATGGTACAAGTAAACACCGAAGTCTGATTCAGGTACTATTCTTGATTCTTGTGTTCCGTAGATATTAGGATCTTCAGGATCTAATGCAACAAGCTCAGTGTAATCAAGCTGGTATTGGAATAGCTGAAAAGATAGTCCGAATGATAATTTGGCTTCGTCGAATATTGGCAAGAAATACGAATAATTCAGATTAATACCAATTTTCTGTTCATGCCCAAATCTATCAACAAATAAAATTCCACCTACACCCATGTTGTATTGTGTAAAACAATAATGAGCATTCAGCATCTGGGTCGAAGGAGCGTTTTCAAATCCTACCCATTGCTGTCTGACTAATAATTGAATAGGTATATCTGGTTCGCTACCCGTTACGCCAGGATTTACAAGCATTCTGTTAAACATATATTGACTATATACAGGGAGTTGCTGAGCACTAATAACTCCAAAAATCCCTATTGCGAATATTATTAAAATTAACTTTTTCATATCTGTAAATTATTAACGGATTAAACTAATAGTACCTTTATATGTTATTTCATCGTCTAAGATAAGTATAAATACATAGGAGCCCGATGGAAGATTTCTACCTTTTCGCATACCATCCCATCTATTTATTACTTCTGCATATTCGAAACCTGTTCCTTCAAATTCAAATACTTCATCACCCCAGCGAGTAAATATTACTATACTTACTTTATTAAATGCTTCAACACCTTGTATTTTCCAGTTATCATTATATCCATCAGCATCAGGTGTAATTACTGTTGGTATTTTTAGATCTGCAGGCACTACAATTATTATAGTAGTATCTGAATCTCCGCATTCGCCTGGTATTGTATAAATAATCTGGAATTCGCCTATTCCAGATAGTTCAGGGTCAAACATATATAATGTATCAATCCCCATTCCTATCCATAAGCCACCATCATCAACCACCTCAATTTCTACAGGTTCGTCATTATGTTTAAGAGTATCCAATGGAGTGATTGTAGCATCAGCCCATTCTGCAACTGTTATATAGATAGTATCTGCATCTGAGCAAGGACCAACATAGAAATATATTATTTCATGAGTTCCAACTCCTGCATCGTAAATGCTGAATTCTCCTGTCAAAGGATTAACTCCTTCTCCAAGCCACAATCCTCCGGGTGGAACAGATTCAAGTAGAATTGTGTCATCATCATAACAGTAGTAATTATCTTCAGTAGTTATTTCTGCAGGTATTTTTTCTAAGACATCAATAGTAATTTGGGAACTGTCACTACATACCCCAATAATTGTATATTGGATAGTATGACTACCTATGCCAGCTAAAAACGGGCTAAATAATCCTGTAGTATCAACAACAGCAGTTCCTGACCATAGACCTCCATTTTCAGCAGCCTCTAAGAGAACTACTGGTGTGTCTTCGCAGAATGGACCTGCTGGTGTTATAGTAGCATCAGGAGATTGATTTACAATGATTTCTACCTGGTCTGAATCTCCACAAGGACCTTCAAGTCCATAAGTAATAGTATGATTTCCCGCACCAGCCACACTAGGATTAAAGGTTCCTGCAATAGTGTCAGTAATTCCAGGACCATTCCAAATTCCACCTGTTGTGGCGGCTGTAAGTGTTATCTCATCATCATCGGTACACATTGCTGATACTCCGTCTATTGTTGCATCAAAATCGCCGTAAACACTTATAGTAATAGTGTCATCATCGAAACATGTACGGTCAATAGTGTAAATAATTTCGTGGTCACCAGCACCTGCATCATCAGGAATAAAAATACCAGCATCAGGATCAAATATTCCGGGACCTGTCCAAACTCCACCTTCTTCTGCTCCAACAAGGGTTATAGTATCATTATTTCCTAAACAGAATGGCCCTGCAGGTGTGATTGTAGCATCAGGAGCTAAAAATACAACAATAAAAGCGTCATCAGATGCATTTCCGCATACACTTGTAAAAGTATAAAAGACTTGATGCATTCCTGGGCCTGCTGCTTCGGGTGAAAATACACCAAGAGAAGCATTTATAATACCAGGACCATTCCAAACTCCTCCGCTAATTGAAGCTGTCAGAGTTACAGGTAAATCATTTGAACATAAAGGATCTATTTCGTCGATAGTAACTGTTGGAACTAAAAATACTGTAACAATAGCATTATTTGTACACCCGTTATCATCCATATAAGTTATTGTTGCAGACCCTTCTGCAATTGCTGTAACAATGCCAGTGTTATCAACAGTTAAAATGTCTGTGTCATCTGATGTCCATGGGGTAGTTGGGTGAGGTGTCCCAGACCCTGTTAAAGTTGTAGTTTGTCCAATTTCACAGATTACCAGATTTCCTGTGATAACAGGAGTAGGTAGTATTGTAAGTACAACTGCAATTCTATCGCTTGAACATCCGTTCTCCAAATCAATTGCAGCAACATAATAAGTATAAGTGCCAGAAGTAGTTACATCAGGGGTATAAGAATTTGTTTCGATTGCTAATGGAATTCCTCCGTATTGACTATCATACCAATTTATCTGATAATCTTCAGCAGGCAAAGGAGAGTCAACTGTTAAAGCAGGAACTACTTCTCCGGGACAAATTTCCTGATTTTGAGGATTTGTTGGTTCTTCAACATCTATACCTTCACAATCGCAATCAGGAGCAGGAATAAATAGACTGGTAACACAAGCTGAATTATCTGCTGTTATTGTTACATCAGATTCAATTGGAATATCAATTATACTTGTTCCGTCAATTGTTCCAGCGGTTGTAGAAATAGAACCTGTTGTATAGGTAAATTCAACTGTATAAGTCAGAAAACCTGGATCACAATGCACTCCTGTAATCAATAAATCTGTATTTTCATAAATACTTAATTCAAAGCTCTGTTCATTATCACAAGTTACTTGAGAATCATAAATATATAATGTAATTGGATATGTTGGATAATCTCCGAAATTTATTGTTTCTCCCTCGCCATAGGCTGTTCCATTACCGCCAGTCTCTGTATAGTAAGATTGGTTTCCGGTCAAATGATTTCCTTGAATTGCAGGGAATTGAAAATTGTCGCAAACAGATTGATCATCCATAGCAGTAATCTGCGGAGATTGATACATTGTTAAACTGAAGCTTTCTTCATCGTCACAAATTCCATTAATATCATAGATGTATAAAGTTACTGGATATGAGCCGAAATCGGTATAATCGATTATTTGTCCGCCGGTAAATGAAGTTCCACCACCGTCAGACCATGTATAATATGCTTCGTTTCCGCTAAGGTATGTGCCGGTTATGACAGGTAATTGGTATGAATCGCAATGTGTCTGATCTGCCAGAACGTCAATATCAGGAAACATAGAAATTGTCAGGCTGAAGCTTTCTTCATCAGCACAAGGACCTTCAGTGTCATAGATATATAATGTTACAGGATATGTGCCAAAGTCTTCATAATTTAGTACTTGACCAGCAGGATATGATGTTCCTGTACCTCCAATACCAGTAAAATAAGCTTCGCCACCGGTTAGGTCAACACCTGTAATAGCTGGCAACTCGTAACTTCCACAATGAGACTGGTCTTCTAAATCATCAATATCAGGAGTTTGATACAGCGATAGAGTAAAGCTTTCTTCATCAAAACATCCATTATTATCGTCATAAATATAGAATGTTACAGGATATGTTGGAAAATCTTCATAGGCTATTTCGTCTCCAGCATTATACATTGTTCCGCCACCATTTGGTTCTGTATAATAGGCTTGGTTTCCGGTCAGATTTACTCCTGTGATAACGGGGAATTCGAATGTCTTACATGGACTTTGATCAGCAAGATCGTTTATATCAGGAGTCGTGTATAATGTAATTGTAAAACTATTTTCAATTGTGCAATTTGGAACAGTTCCACTTTCAGCATATACATAAATAGTAGTATTTTCAATAATAGTTGTGCCTGCCGAAATTGGATCTACGCCACCTGAACTTAAGAAATAATTACCACCAATCGTTAAGGCAGGTAAATCATATTCATCACACGCCTCGACATCTGCCGGATCGTCAATTGCAGGAGGTTCATTTACTGTAATAGTTACAGATTCTCTATCGCTAAAACATCCTGGCATTGTATTGTCTTCTGCATCAACATAGTAGGTTGTAGTAGTTGTTGGATAAACAAATACTTCATCTCCTGAATCAAAAGCAGTACCACCGACTGCTTCGGTATAATAATGATATGTAACATCTGTACCCGAACCCGATGCTGAAATAGTTACTTCTTCTCCAGGGCAAATTGTCAATGG
The DNA here is from genome assembly GCA_028697515.1 of Bacteroidales bacterium. Lineage (GTDB taxonomy): Bacteria > Bacteroidota > Bacteroidia > Bacteroidales > ML635J-15 > Bact-19. Next base: position 16,836 of record JAQVEY010000009.1, read on the forward strand.
ATCTGCATCAACTGTAGGAGTTGGAATAGGATCGCATAATATAACTTCACATTCAGTAGTTACAGTAGGAGTAAGATCATCATTATTTGGAGTTATGAATTCGGCAGGTTTA
>JAQVEY010000301.1 GCA_028697515.1 Bacteroidales bacterium
AAAACTTATTGCTGAAGAATATTCAAGTGACCAAATTGCCGAAAAACTATTTATTAGTAAAAGATCTGTTGATTCGCATAGGGCTAATATACTTGCAAAATTAAATATTAAAACTCTTGAAGGTCTTATTAAATTCTCTATTCGTAATAATATTATAAGCTAAGTTAAAGCTGTTTTACTAATCTTTTAGGTACAAGTACCGATATAAATTCCATATACCTACCTATTTTAACGCCTTGTTTCATCGCATAACTTTGTCTTAAATAAATTTCAAAGTCGTATGAAACAATTAAGTCTCCGAGAAAAAGAAATCCTAAATATGGTTATTGGAGGAATGACAACCATAAAAATAGCTGAAGCACTAAAATTAAGCAAAAGAACTGTAGATGCTCATCGCAGGAATATTATACGCAAATCAGGTACTCCGGGCTTAATCGGTCTTTATCAATATGCTTTAAGAAATAATTACATCAATCCAAATAACAAAATATCAATTTAAAACTAAACAATTATGAAAAATCTAATTATTACGATTTCGGTATGTGCTCTGTTTACAATAAGTTTATCGGCACAAAAAGCTTTGCCTTTTACTTCAAAAACAGCAAACAAGGATAAAATAAAAATCAGTTATGATTTCCCGACAGAAGGGAGAAATTCCAAAAATGGTAGCGGGTATTCTGCAAATGTAGAATTACTTAATCCCAAACCAAAAAAAGTTGCTTTGGTAAGTTTTTACCTATACGACCCTGCAATGGGAAAATCTTCGGGCGGAGCATACGCAGGTTATGCCAGCACTTCATGCTGGAGAACTCCCGATTCAAAAGGACAAGAACATATTGACGGTTTTTATGCCGAAAGTATTGATGCTATGAAAGCAGAATTTCAAAAGTATGGAGTGGAATTACTAACTCCCGAAGAATTCCTTGATACCGATGAAAAAGCCGATTTTTACTATGGTTTTAATCAAGAAACTGCAAAAAAGGAAAAAAGCGATGTTACTGTTCGCAAGGCTGCGGGAACAACAATTACGTCAGTTGCTGAATCTTCGGTCTCAACACTAAAAGTGTCCCCTAGCGGTAAAGGCTTCAGAGCATTTTTTGTTGCAAACGAAAATATGAATGAATCGGCAACTCTAATTTTTAAATCTGCCGGCCTTATGGGAGCAAACAGAAAAATGACATCTAGTTTAGGTTACGAACTTTGCGAAGGTCTTGAAGTTGACGCAGTAATAGTTTGCTATGTTGTTACCAGAAAACTGAAAATGAATAAGGACAATTACGCTGTAAATGCTGTTTGTATGTATATGTTCGGGCCAAACCCTGTAATTGAAGGGGAAGATGACAAAAATCGCGGACAATTCTATTGTGCCACACGATTTTTCACCAAACCATTATTGTTCGAAAGTGACAAAACCAAACAAGTTAGCTATGATAATATGGACAATGTTTTTGCCGCATTATCGGGTGGTGTTTGTAATGGGGTAGTTAACAAGAAAAAACTATAAGCCAATCTCCAATAAATCATGAAAAGGAACTGCCGGATCCAGAATATTTAAGGATTCGGCAGTTTTGCTTTTTTCTCACATTAGATAGTGTTTCGAGACGTATTACAAACTCAAATCTCTTTTAGCAAATATTTTAATTCCAATAATAAACAAGGCAAATGAAGAAACTAACATTATTACAAAACTCAATAAATAACTGCCTCCTGAAATAATTGCATCGGTATCCAAAAGGCTAACTATCGTGAAGTTTTTCAAAAAGTTTAAAGACGGATCTACGTTGCTCAAAATATTGATCATAATAAAAAGCAAAGGTAATCCCGCCCCTATTGCTAAAGCATTCTTTGTTTCATTAAAACAGCAAGACGCTAAAAAACTAATGCTACTGAACATCCCAAATAGTAAGAACATCCCAAGATTTAGCATAATATAAGCTTTAATATCTAATAGACCGGGAAAAGAAATTTCTGAAACAATAATTCCGACTATCATTAGAATAAACAGCAACAAGAATATTCCGACAATAAAGAAAATAGCCTGAAAACTTGCAATTTTTGTACGTGTATGAGGCGTGGAAAGTAAATATCCCATTGTGCCCTTATTTACATGCTCAACTATCATGCGATTACCAACAATAATAACATATATGATCAAAATAAAATAAATAAGCATTCCGTAGAAATATGAAGTAATAAGACTTATTAATGAAGCGTTTTTTTCAATATTAAATCCAAACGCATCTATCAGGTCTGAAGACATTTTGAATTTTGCAAGAGCTATTAATTCTTCAAGTCCGTTAGGATCGTACATATTTATAATGACACTCAGGTACATTACCATAAAACCCAGAATTACAGCAAATATGCCATAGCTCTGTTTTATATCAAACAATAATAGCGATTTTAGTTTCATTAGTTGGTCCCCCCATAATATTGCATAAATAAATTTTCAAGTGTATAAGTCTCGGATTGAATATCAAGTATATTGTATGTTTGCAGTTCTCGAAGCAGAGTGTTAAAATCATCTATCTGTCTAACTTCCACAGAAGGAAATGCTACATGACCAATATCAAACTTTTTATCTGCAATAAACTTTGTTGCTTCGCTTTCTGATGCAAAAACCAGAGTGTAATTCTTTTTCTTCTTGCTTAATAAGCTGTGTATGTCTTCAACGCAGACCATTTTTCCCTGTCGAATAATTCCGATTATATCACAATTCTTTTCTACTTCTTCAAAATTATGACTTGACATCAGAATTGTCTTACCCTTTTTTTTCTGCTCGCTTATCATTTTATCAAATTCAACTCGCATAAGTGGGTCTAATCCGCTGGTTGGTTCATCTAAAATTAAAATCTCAGGATTATTCATAAAAGCTGTTACAATAGCAACTTTTTGTTTCATTCCTTTCGACATTTTACGGATTTTGGTTACAGCATCCAGTTCAAAGCGGTCGATTAATTGTTGGCACAAACTCATATCTGTTTTCTGACGCATTTTTGCAATAAAATTAAAGAATTGCAAGCCTGTCATTGAGTCAAATAGGGCAGGCTCTCCCGGAAGATATCCTACGGTTTTCATAATTTCCGCACTATCTTTACGACAATCAAGTCCGTTTATTGAACAAGAACCTGCACCTGCATTTAAAAAGCCCATCAAGTGCCTTATTGTTGTTGTTTTGCCGGCTCCATTTGGTCCGAGAAAGCCAAATACTTCACCCTCTTTGATGCTAAAACTGACATCAAAAACGCCCTTAGAACGTCCAAAGTCCTTTGTTAAATTGTGTATCTCAATCATATATCGGGAATTAATTGATAATCCAAAGTAAATACAAATATTTTAAATATTAACTAAATATTGTAACAAATCTATTGCTAAAACAACACTATAACGCTTGTTTCCAGACGTGTGGTAGAACTTTCGATTTTATCCCTTTTTTTATTTTAACATATACCCTTTTTATTCCATTCTACCACAATTTTTATGTTTCACCGAAAATTAGATTTATATTTGATTAAATATTTATAATAAAACCATGGAAATAACTTACGAAATTCTAAAATCTTTAATTGTCGAAGAAATCTGGACAGAAAATCAAGTGAAAATTAAATTTCAGGCTAAAAATCAGGAGCGAGCTCTTGAATCATTTGGAATGGCGGTACCCGACCAAGAAGAAATGATGAAAAAAATGCAAAAAGAGATTGCAAAAATGGCTGGGACAAACATGGCTGTTTCGTCAGGAGCAAATGCTTTGGGTAATTTGACAGGAATTCCCGGTGCAGGTAGTATGATTGGTCGTGCAGCCTCAGAAATGGGTGTTGGTTATCAAATGGACATGCAAAAAATGATGCAA
>JAQVEY010000302.1 GCA_028697515.1 Bacteroidales bacterium
TCTTCACCGATTTTTCTTTGTAAGTCTGCAATTGTTGTTTCAATAAATGAATCGGGAGTCCAATTTTGAGAACATCCGCAAATTGACACAACAAAGTTTTTCAATAACACTTGCCCTTCAACAGAATGATATACTTCCGGATGAAACTGAATTCCCCAAGTTTTCTCTTCAATAATTTGAAATGCGGCAACTTTAACATCGTCTGTTGAAGCAATTATTTCGTAGTTATCGGGTATTTTAGAAATCGTATCGCCATGTGACATCCAAACCTGTGAACTTTTGTTCATATTTTTTAAAAGTACATTTTCTGAATTTACGAAATCAAGATTTGCTCTTCCGTATTCCCTAGAATTTGATGGAGCTACTTCTCCACCAAAAAAATGTGCTAAATATTGAGCACCATAACAAACACCTAAAAGCGGATACTCTCCTTTAATATTTGTCAAATCAGGTTTCAAAGCTTTTTCGTCACGCACAGAAAACGGACTTCCACTCAAAATCACTCCTTTGATATCGGAACTCAATTCGGGAATTTTGTCGTAAGGGTAAATTTCACAATAAACATTTAACTCTCTAACTCTTCTTGCAATAAGTTGAGTGTATTGTGAACCAAAATCGAGAATAAGGATTTTTTCTGTCATTTTTTTAGTTTTTCAGCAAACAAAGATATGATGTTTTCCGAAAAAACATATTAACATTTGATAGAATAAAGTAAATTAAATTTAATTGGTTTGTGCAATTAGATATATTATGGATTAATAACCGCTGTCATCTGAATATTATCAATTGTTGATTGCAAAGACACAAATTGAAGTTTAAGTAAATCCACTTCAGATTTCAGACTTTCATTTTCTAACTGGATACTTTCAACAGTATTATTTAACTGTTCATTCTCTTGTTGTAACTTTTCAATCATTTCTTGTTGCTCCTGAACAGCCTCGATTAAAATTGGTGCAATTTTCGGGTAATCAACTGTTTTATATCCATCTGCATCGGTTAACACCAATTCAGGGAAAAGCTGTTCAACATCCTGTGCAATGACCCCAATTTGTCTTTTATTATTGAAATTCATCTCTGGAAATTCGTCATTTTTCCAATAATAATAGACTCCGTTCATAGACATTATCTTGTTTAAAGCATTATCTATTACTAAAACATCCTTCTTATATCTTCTGTCCGAACAAGCTCCAATTGTTCCAGTATAGCAAACATCTCCGGCAAAATATCCTGCATAGTTATTACCAGATCCCCCTGAAGCAGCAGCATAAATTCCATAATTATTTGTACCGCCAGATATATCCTCAAAATAGCCTCCATAGGAATTCATTCCCGTCCATGTCGTTTTACCAAAAACACCGCATTCGACAGTACTACTTGCAATGTATCCCAAAGCTCCGTATGATTGCGGAAGAGCCGTTGTTGAAGTATGGTCTATTCCACCAAAAACTCCTGCACTAGGGCCATGTGCTGTATTACCATAATGATAACCGGCCACACCGTATGAATACTCTCCACCAGTACTCGCCTGACTCCAGTATCCGGCAATTGCACCACTAGATTTGTCATGCGCCCAAGTTCCAGATGAACCTGCATATACACCTGTAACAGCATATATAGCATTATTTCTACCTGCCGAGCTTGAACTTGTTGACTGATTCCATATTTTAACAAGTTGCTTTCCACTTGTTGAACTAGAGTTAGAAATATACAAAGTCTGATTACTACTACCCATGTTGTCGTAAATAAAGAAATTATCAGACACATTATTTGGTCTTATATAACTTGACTCATCTGTCCACAAACATGCACCGCCACTACCATTAGAAGCAGAGGTTATTCTCCCGTATGCATCTACAGTAATATCTGTGTTTGTGTAACTTCCTGCAGACACTCCTGATGTGGCAAGGCCAACAGTTGCAGTTGCTCCTCCGTTGTATGAAAAAGCAGCAATCCCTGCTCCTTGAGTTAGTGCTGAATGTGAGTGATTACCCCAGGCAATTGTATTTGATGTTGTACCGAAGGGAATAGATACGATATTACCACCTAATCTTCCAAGTACTTCGTTTGTATTGATTGTAATATCCGTTGGAGCGGCTGAAGATGCAGTATTGTTTCCTTTAACAGTATTTGCTGGCATATTTGCCATGCTGATTGTTCCAGTCTCTGTGATTGGACCGCCTGTCAAGCCTGTTCCTGTTTCAATATTTGTCACAGAGCCTGATCCGGCAGTCGTCCAACTCATCAAACCCGAACCGTCGCTTGTTAATACCTGTCCGTTACTTCCATAACTGGTTGGTAAGGTAAACATATAATCCGAACCCAGAAGGTCAGGGGACCTTAATCCAACCCAGTTTGTGCCATTTGATGTAAGTTCCTTAAATTTAATTCCTCCTGTATTTCCATTCGAAGTGCCAAAAGGATATAAAATCATGTTATTATCCTCTGCAAGCGATAGTAGTGATGTTGAAGCATCTTTCTGCACTAATAAAGCACTTGAAGTGCCGCTCACATCATAATCTATATCAAGAACGAGTCCGCTATTACTTCTAATTGATAAAGCATCACCGGAACTGATATCTCTGCTATCCCCAACCAAAGTAAGATTTCCATTAAAACTTCCTGATCCTCCGAAAGTTCCTGATCCATCAGCAGTTACAGACCCTGCTTCAGTTACCTTAAATACAGGCGTTGTGCCATTGTTATGGACAAGTTGAAATTCTTCAGATGTTGAGTTGTCATCGTTGTCAATATTGAACCGCACTGATGTGTTTCCATTGAATTTAAAAATTCCATTTGATCCACCATTTATACCTGGTCCATAGAGATTCCCACCATTTATGCTAAAATCTCCACCTAATCTTCCACTACCACTAATTCTAAAATCTGCAACTTGATCTTCTGCATCCTGATTTTTAATATAATCACCGGTTGAACCACCAAATAATTTCAGCCATTGAGTACCATCGTAATAGTAAAAGCCGGGATAATCTGCTCCATTGCCTTCAAGATTATAAATCAGCAATCCTTCAGCTGGCGATACTGGATTACTTGCCCAATCAGGAATCCTTGGGATTAGTACCCCCTTATCAACACTCTGAACATCAAGCATCGCAGAAGGATCTGGTTCTGAACCATCATAACTGATTGCCACACCCTGTGCTTTTATTAAATTGCAAACAAGGACAATTGCTAAAACTAAAATAACTTCTCTCATGGTATATGTATTTAGAAATGATTTAACAAATATAACAATAATTTATATTTACTAAATGACAAAAGCAATAATAATTTTTATACAATTAAAAATTACTACTATCTTATTGTCTAAAATACAACTTAGATACTCATATTTTATCCACGATATGAAATTTATTCTCTAAATAAAAATTTTAACAAAAGGAAATTGAGAAACAAAAGGATATGGGATATGGGTAGATTTATAACATTAAAATATAACCGATCCTATTCAGCCTTTTCCTATTCGAAATTCTCACCAAAAGTCCATTCTTCCATTCTTCCAATATTCCATCATTGTTTATCACTTCAAATTTGTATTTCACGATTTTTTCTTACTTTTGTTTTATAAAACAGTAATATGAACATAAATTCAGTAAAATACGATTGCAGGCATTTCAAAGGGACCATTCCTTGCAAACCAAATAAAGAGCATAATTTTGATTGCGAAAATTGTAAATTTTACAGCCCTATTTGTAAGAGAATACTAATAATCAAACTTGGTGCAATGGGCGATGTTATCAGAACCACTCCTCTTGTCGTAAGATATAAAAAACTTTATCCTGATTGTCATATAACTTGGCTTACATTATCGCCTGAAGTATTGCCCA
>JAQVEY010000303.1 GCA_028697515.1 Bacteroidales bacterium
TGGAAAATATTAAACGATTTAAAAGAAGTTGCAGGGCATATATGTATGAACGCAAGTTTTTATGATGAAATTAAAATGAATAAAGTTATTGCATGGTTTGCGTTAGACTTGCCCTGGAATTTTGGCCCTGAAAGATACGGTGGACTTCCAGGAGTAATACTCGAAATTGACGTCAATAATGGAGCTCAGGTTATTACTGCAGACAAGATAGAATTCTTTGAAAATGACACTGTAATTAACAAACCTACACATAAAAAGAAGCATAAAAAGATAAACGAAGCAGACTATCTAGAATTATTATCGAAATATATCAACGATTGTAAGAAACAGGAAATGCCTTATTTCTGGGGAACCAGATATTAATAAGATTTATTATTCAATAACCCCATCAACAATTGTAAACATTTTGTCTGTAAGCTTTGCATGTTCTAAATTATGAGTAACAATCACAAATGTTTGTTCAAAGTTCTTTCTTAACTCAAAAATTATTTCGTACAAAGCTTTTGCATTTTTTGAATCGAGGTTTCCCGAAGGCTCATCTGCAAGTATAATAGTTGGATTGTTTATTAATGCTCTAGCTATTGCGACTCTTTGTTTCTCACCTCCTGAGAGTTGATTGGGTTTATAATTCGCTCTGTCTTCTACTTGCAAAGCTTTTAATAATTCGATTGCTTTTTGTTTAATTTCGGTTTTATTTTTATTAGCGATAAAACCCGGGATACAGACATTTTCGAGTGCTGTAAATTCAGGCAATAAATGATGAAACTGAAATACAAACCCAATATGCTGATTACGGAATTGAGCTAATTTCTTTTCGTTAAGCGAGCCTGTATCAGTATCATTAATAAGTATTCTTCCGCTATCTGGCTTTAACAAAGTTCCTGTTATCTGTAATAATGTGGTCTTGCCTGCACCGCTAGCTCCCAATACTGACACTATTTCAGATTTACCAACTTCAAGGTTTATTCCTTTCAGAACTTGCAAATTGCCATATGATTTATAAATATTATCTATTATTATCATTTCAAAATATTTGTTGTAAAGTTAGTTTATGATTTCAATTAATAAAAAATTCAGTTAATAAAATTTCATATTTCTTAGATCCAATTTCTATTGGCCATTGATATTCAGGATTTAAAACCAATTAAAAGATATAAACATCTTTTCAGCTATTGATGTGGATAAAAATTTATCATGTTTTTATAATTTAATAGCAGAAAAGCTTATTCAAAGTATTACTTTTGAACGAAATATAATTAAGCGATGGCAGAGAATAAAAAGAAAAATAATAAACAACAAGAAACCTCAATTGACAGTCTGAATGCACTTTTCGGCAAAATGCCACCACAGGCAAATGAGCTTGAAAAAGCTGTACTTGGTGCGTTATTAATACAAAATGATGCTGTTTTCTCAATAATATCCGTTTTACGTCCCGAATCTTTTTACGAACCGGCACATCAAGAAATTTATCGTTCGATAATAAACCTTGCAACTAATCACAAACCTGTCGATATAATTACAGTATCTCACGAATTAAAATCTCGCGATCAGCTTGATTTAATTGGAGGTGAAGTTTATCTAGCAGACCTTACTAATAGAGTTGCTACTGCATCACATCTTGAATTCCATGCACGCTTGGTTCATCAAAAATATATTCAACGCGAATTAATAAAATCCGCTGCTGAAATTCAACGTCGCTCATACGATGATAGTGAAGATGTTGAGGAATTAATAAACTTTGCCGAAAGCGAAATATTCAACCTATCTGAAGGCAATATCAACAATGAGACTGTTCAGATAAATATTGTTCTTGATAAAGCTCTGAACGCTATCGAAGAAGCTTCTAAAAACAAAAACAAATTGTTGGGAGTGCCCAGTGGGTTTAGTAAAATAGATCGAATAACAGCAGGTTGGCAACCTTCAGATTTAATTATAATAGCGGCACGTCCCTCAATGGGAAAAACTGCATTTGTATTGTCAATGGCAAGAAATATGGCTGTAGATCATGACAGAGCAGTTGCTGTATTCTCACTCGAAATGTCCTCGATGCAACTTGTAACGAGATTAATATCGGCAGAATCGGAAATTACCGGCGAAAAAATTAAAATTGGAGACCTTAAAGAATTTGAATGGCAACAACTCGAAAGTAAAGTTAAAGCACTCGAAACCGCTCCTATTTTTATTGATGATACTCCTGCAATATCAGTTTTTGAACTAAGAGCAAAATGTAGACGACTTGTAAGAAATCACAATATACAAGCTATAATCATTGACTATCTTCAGTTAATGACTACAGGAACAGACATGAAAGGAAATCGTGAGCAAGAAGTAAGTACTATTTCGCGTTCTTTGAAAGCAATAGCAAAGGAATTAAATTTGCCTGTAATCGCACTATCCCAGTTAAACCGATCTGTCGAATCTCGTTCTGGAGATAAAAAGCCTCAATTATCAGACCTTAGAGAGTCGGGAGCTATAGAGCAAGATGCTGATATGGTTCTATTCATTCATAGACCTGAATATTATGGCATAACCAATGATGGTGATGGAAACTCTTTAATAGGGAGGGCTGAAATTATTATCGCAAAACACAGAAATGGAGCTACCGATTCCAGTTGGCTAAGATTTAAGAAAGAATTTGCAAAATTTGTTGACATACAAGATTTTAATGAATTCGAAAACGGTGAGGTTATTAAACGTGAATCAAAAATGAATTCAGATATAAACGAATTTCCGGCAAATAATGACTTCCTTAGTAGTAATGCTGATTTTGACTAAAAGAAATTGCTAAACAATAGTTTCACCGAATTTAATAGCAGATTTTACTGGTTTTATAATAGAGGAGAGGCATTTGTTTTCTAGTAATATAATAACACTTGAACCCATTTCGAAATAACCAACCTCTTCAGCTTTTTTAATTTCAATTGCTGAATTATATTTCTTTTTTGAATACAAACCTTTTCTAATATTTGTTTTCAATTCACTATCAAAACATAGTTTTACTTTTCCAACAATCAATGCACCAACTAAGATAAAGTAAAATTTACCAAATTCACAATTTCCATGTATCACAATACGTTCATTACGACAATAAACTCTATCTTTTTTATATACAGTTTTTTCCTTAACAGAGAATAATGTTCCCGGCAAATAACTGATTTCATCTATTTTCATATCAAAGCTAGCATGAACACGGTGATAATCAGATGGAGCAAGATAAAATACTGCGTATGAACTCATATTATCGAATTCTCCATTAATCAAATCATCAATATAATAATACTTAAATTTGACAAATATTTTATTGTCAGGATCAACACTTCCAAAATCAAAAACCGAACCGTCAACAGGCGAAATAATTCCATCACCAATAATTCGAGCATCATCTTTTAACTTGCGTGTAAAAAATGAATTAAAAGTTTTAAAACCGTTTTCGGGAACAATAAACTCCGATAAATCAATACTATATTTCTTTTTAAAAATACATATTAAGATTTTAGCTAACCAGCTTGGTCTCTTCCGATTTGACAAGTATCCTGCTATTCTAGATGCTAGATTTCTGTAATTCTGCTTTTGATGTTTGTTTTGATCCATCAGAATTACTTATTATTATATAAATTCATTGTTCTTTCAATACCTATATGCGGAAAACTCAAAATTGCATCTACTGCTAAGTCTATTTTATCAGACATGTTCTTAATCTCTTCATTTGTCCAATCCCCAAGAACGTAATCAACCTGATGACCTGGATTATATTCAGAACCAATACCGACTCTCATTCTTATATAATTGTTGCAAGCCAATGTATCTTCAATATGTTGTAAACCATTATGACCACCA
>JAQVEY010000010.1:0-13092 GCA_028697515.1 Bacteroidales bacterium
ATTAAAATTATGATACGCGAAATAGTAAAAATAGACGAAGAAAAATGTGATGGTTGCGGATTATGCATTCCTAACTGTCACGAAGGAGCTTTACAAGTTATTGATGGTAAGGCAAGGCTAATCAGCGATTTAATGTGTGATGGTCTTGGAGCGTGTTTAGGTCATTGTCCTCAGGGAGCAATAAGGCTTGAAAAACGTGAAGCTGCTCCTTACGATGAAGTTGAGGTAGTTAAGGATATTATTCCAAAAGGCAAAAATGTAATGATTGCCCATCTAAAGCATCTGAGTGATCACAATGAGCAGGACTTTTTCAGACAGGCGGTAGAATATCTTGAAGCAAATCGTAAGAATTTACCTTGGGACTTAACAGAAGTTAAAAGCGGAGTGCATAAGTCAAGAATGGCAAAATCTTCTCAATGTGGATGTCCGGGATCTGCAGAAAAAACTTTTAATGCTGTACCTTCGGCAAAGATTAATGAAGATATCCCTTCGGCTCTAAGCCACTGGCCCGTGCAAATGCATTTATTAAATCCGAATGCACAGCATTTTCACAATTCTGATTTAGTTTTAGCTGCCGATTGTGTAGCATTTAGCATGGGCAATTTTCATTCAAAACTATTGAGTGGAAAAACTCTTGCTATTTTATGTCCAAAATTGGATCAAAATACAGATATATATATAGAAAAAATTGTATCTTTGATTGATGTAGCTCAGGTAAATACTATTACCGTAGTCATGATGGAGGTTCCTTGTTGTGGTGGCCTACTAAGATTTGTTAAAGAGGCACAAAACATTGCAAAAAGGAAAGTTCCGGTTAAGGCAATGATTGTTTCGGTATCGGGAGAAGTTTTGTCTGAGGAATGGGTTTGAAATTATGTGCCTTCGGCTACGCTCAGGCACCTAATGTTGCGCTGCAATATGAAAAATAATAATAACTAAAAATAGGAGGAAAAATTTATGTCAATGTTTTGTTTTCAATGTCAGGAAACAGCTAAAGGCACCGGCTGTACGATTAAAGGTGTATGCGGAAAAACCGATGAGGTTGCTAATATGCAGGATTTGCTAATTTATGTAACCAAAGGAGTTTCAGTGTTTGCAAATTTGGCTCGCCAAAAAGGTGTAGAAAATGCAAAAGTTAATCAATTTGTATTTGATTCATTGTTTATTACAATAACAAATGCTAATTTCGATTACGATGCTATTGTAGAAAAAGTTAAGCAAGGACTAAAAATTCGTGAAGAAATCAAAAACGAGTTTTTAAAGGCTGGCGGAAAATTACCTGAAAAACTACATGGTTGTGCTACATGGACTTCCGATTCGATCGAAGAATTTGAAAGAAAGTCAAAGCTTATTGGCGTTTTGTCAATTGAAAACGAAGACATTCGTTCGCTAAAAGAGTTGGTAACCTACGGTTTAAAAGGGATGGCTGCTTATGCCGAACATGCATTTAATTTAGGTTATAACAATAACGAAATTTTTGCGTTTATGCAAAGAGCTCTTGTTGCAACTACAGAAGAAAAATCGGTAGATGAATTGGTTGCTTTGGTTCTCGAATGTGGAAAATTCGGTGTTGATACTATGGCATTACTCGACAAGGCAAATACATCAACTTATGGTAATCCTGAAATTACCGAAGTAAATATTGGCGTTCGCAATAATCCGGGCATTTTAATAAGTGGACACGATCTCAAAGATCTTGAAGAATTACTGGAACAAACAAAAGGTACTGGAGTAGATGTTTACACACATAGCGAAATGCTTCCCGGACATTATTATCCTGCATTTAAGAAGTATGAAAACTTTGTGGGAAATTATGGCAATGCATGGTGGAAACAAAGAGACGAATTTGAAACCTTCAATGGACCTGTTCTTTTTACAACTAACTGTATAGTTCCTCCACTTGATAAAGCAACATATACCGACAGAATATATACTACCGGGGCTTCCGGATTAGGTGGAGCAAAACATATTCCTGCTCGTCAAGACGGCAAAACAAAAGATTTTTCGGAAATTATCAAACATGCAAAAAAATGTAAAGCTCCAGTAGAAATCGAGACAGGTAAAATCATTGGTGGTTTTGCACATAATCAGGTAATTGCATTAGCTGACAAAGTTGTTGAAGCTGTAAAAACAGGTGCTATTCGTAAGTTCTTTGTGATGGCTGGTTGTGATGGCAGAATGAAATCGCGTGAGTATTATACCGAATTCGCATCAAAATTACCTAAAGATACTGTTATTCTTACAGCAGGATGTGCAAAATATCGTTATAACAAACTCCAACTGGGCGACATAAACGGAATTCCAAGAGTTCTTGACGCAGGACAGTGTAATGATTCATATTCTCTTGCAGTGATTGCGTTGACACTAAAAGATGTGTTTAAAGTTGATAGCGTTAATGATTTACCCATTGCGTACAATATTGCATGGTACGAACAAAAAGCAGTTATTGTCCTACTAGCTTTATTGTATTTGGGTGTTAAAAATATTCATTTAGGTCCAACATTGCCGGGATTTCTTTCTCCAAATGTTGCAAAAGTTCTTGTCGAAAACTTTGGAATATCGGGAATTGGAACCGTTGATGAAGATATGAAACTTTTTTTGAGCTAATTTGTTTAATACATAGAAGTCCTGTAGAATGAACTCAGGACTTCTTTAATTTAAAATTTAAAAATTATGGAAAACAGCGAAAGAATTGTATGCAATTGCATGGGTATAACAGAACAAGAAATTATTGATGCAATTAAAAATCATGGATGTGATACTGTGGAAAAAGTGAGTGACAAAACAGAAGCCGGTACTGGTTGTGGCGGATGTGTTGACGAAATTGAAGAAATTATTAAGAGAGAATTATCAAAATAGTAATGAATTTTTATCTGCCTCAACATGATTATAAAAAAAGTAAGCGATACCGCAATTGTCGAAACGCCACATAAGGTGGATGTACGCAAAATATATGACAAAGAATCAGCTCAGGTTATGCATATAACACTGAAGCCGGGAGAAGCATTAAAGCCACACATAACTCCGGTAGATGTTTTTTTCTATGTTTTGGAAGGCAGTCCGGAAATAAGAGTTGGTGACGAAATTATAAAAATTGACAATGATAGTCTTGTTGAAAGTCCAAAAGACATTGTTCATTGCTTGTACAACAATACAGACAAAATAGCCAGAATAATAGTTGTTAAAGCACCTAAACCGCTGGAGGCAACAAGACTATTATAAAACAGTTACTTCTAATTGGATTTGATAATATTGACTGTTTTTTGATTACAATTGTTATCACTATTGGTTGACTCAATAATACTATGCAAAACTTTCTATTTTTTTTAAGAAATTGAAAAAAATATCTAAATTTGCTAAATGAAAATCAGGGTTTCTTCTATATTGTTTTTCTTAATTGTTTGTATGACTCTAATGTTTGTAGGTGTTTCATGCAATCGATTCGAGGTTAACTATCATGAGTTAAAAGTAATAGAAGGTAAATGGAAGGTTACAGAACATCATATAAGTTTTTTTATAGGACAGTATAATGAAATTTCATGCGACACAACGCTTTTCGACACTGGCATATATGAGTTTCATCAAACTGACGATTATGGGGGAACATTTACCTTTACTTCGACGGAAGAAAGAATTCCAGTAACATCTGATTATTCTTTAGGTTCATATTCTGGTACATTTGTTCTTACCGACCTTATCACGTCTGTAGATATAACTTTGTATCCCGAAGGTGGAGGGCTGCCTTATAAGGACATTATAGTTGTCGATTTTGGCAAAAAAGAACAGGTTTGGTATGCAGACTTCTCATTAAATTTCCAATCAGGAGCTAACGAACTAATGTATGTTGAAAAGACGAAATAAAAATATTATTTCCGGTATTCTGATTTTATTCAGTTTAGTAATGCTAGCAAATAGTTGTAGTAGAGAAAATTACAAGGGAAAAAATTATTTTGCAATAAATTGGAAAATAGTTGAGGCAATTGGAGTAGGCGGTTCTGAAGTTTCAATTTCTTCACCGGGATATATTAATTTTAATGAAGATGGCACTGGACATCTTTACTTTGAATTTGAAAATGACACCATGGATACTGATTTTGTTTACGAGATTGAATATTTCGCAAGCCCTTGGCCACAAGATAATCATCCTGAAGAAACAGGAGAGAGCAACGGACCTAATCGAATAACTTTATACGATTGCAGGTTAGGTAACCGACTTATGTATCAATACGGTACCATAAATTTCTCAATTGAATATATTAAGAAACAGAAGAAAATGACTTTGCTTTACGATGAATTATTTAATTCAACAACCCCTTTTAGTAACTATGACGGAACAATGCTTTACTTAATCTGTGAGGCTGAGTAAAAGTTTTGAATATTTTCTTGGAGAAAATTAGTTGTAAAAGATAACACAAATTAACAATTACGAATTAATCAACTGGGTTCCAGATAAATCATTAATTTCCCCTATTAATTCGCTAGGATCATCAATCAAAGCATTTGGATTAAATTTTTCAAGTATAGAATGTGAATTAAAGCCCCAGCTTACTGCTATTATAGGGATTTTAATGCGTTTCAGAGCTTCAATATCACGAGTTTCGTCACCAACATAAATTACAGAATTTCGCTTTATTTTATATTTGTGTAATAATCTCAAAAGGACTTTGTCTTTTCCGAAAATGTTTTTCCCCGAATGTACAAAATCGAATAATTGATCAATATTATGCTCTTTTAAAAAGATATGAATATTTTCAACCGAGTTAGAGCTCATTACTCCTAATTGATATTCCAACTTTTTTAAATCCAGTAAAGCTTCAGCAACACCAGAAAATACTTTTACCTTACGAATTTCAAACTTTAATTCGCTTTTAATCCTTAAAGCCAGCAATGGTAATAACAATATCGGTATATTACATTCTTTGAGAAAATCATGAGTCTTCATTGACCGAAACTTCTCTTTCTCTTCGAAACTAACAGGTTTACAATTAAAGTCTGACGCAATTTTATTGTACAATATCGCAATAGTTTCCAAAGTATCCGCAATGGTACCGTCAAAATCGAATATTATGGTTTTGGTTAACATTTCCATATATTACAATATTAAAGAAATTTATTTATTACAACTAAATTTTAAATAAATTATATTCTTTTAATTAATATAGTTGCATCAAAAATTCAATAAAATTGTCATTTCTATATTCTGAAACCAGCTTTATTACAAACTTTTGTAATTTTATAATTGTTTTAGCTGTTTTGATGTTATGAACTGAATTGATTCAACATAACATTTATATACAACGTTTTTATTAGCCTAAGTGTCTATAAATAGACAATTTTTTATAAAGTATTTAATCTTTTTAACCATGAAACTTAATGTACTCATTATTATCTACTTTCTTTTAATACAAGTGATAAACATATACAGTCAAGGAACTTGGACACAAAAAAGCGACTTCCCAATATTAAACGATACTTATAATGGTTATAGCTTTACAATAAATGATAAAGCATATGTTTGTGGATGGAATTTAAGTAATTTTCGTGAATATGACCCACTGCAAGACCTATGGACACCAAAATCAGCAATGCCGGCTAAAGGATCAACAACTCAAGCATTTTCGATAAATAACTATGGATATGTTATGGGTTATGGCTTTTGGCAATATGATGCAAGCACAGATATATGGATACAAAAAACTGATTGCCCAGCAGGTTTTCGCAGCTTTCCTATTTGTTTTGATTACAATGGTAAAGGGTATTATGGTTTAGGCGGAGGTCCTTTTTCAAGTTATTCTGATTTATGGGAGTATGATCCAATTAATGATTCCTGGATACAATTAAGCGACATCCCTATTGGAGTTAAAGGAGCATTCGCTTTTCAAATAGATAGTATTGTATATGTTGGTTGTGGTGAAATAGTAGAAAATACTAATTATACAAATAATTTTTGGAAATACAACATAATTACTGATACATGGACACAATTGAATGATTTTCCAGGTTTAGCACGATACAATGCTGTTGGATTCTCAATTAATGGCTATGGTTATATCTGTACCGGTAAAGGTTGGAATTACTTTAATGATTTCTGGATATATAACCCGAATACTGATGTATGGACAAAATTAGCAAATTTTCCGAGTTATGAAAGAATGGGAGCTGTATCATTTACAATAAATAATAAAGGATACATCTCATGTGGAGTTAACGGTAGTCTGTGGGTTGACGCGTATAACGATTTGTGGGAATATGTGCCAGACTCAAATATGCAATTACAGGAACAAATGATTCTTGAATTTAACACTAATTTATCTGAGGGCAAAACCATTACATTACCATTATACGGCATTGTTGATGTAATTGTTGATTGGGGTGATGGGAATTCAGAACAATTTACAAGCGAAGGAAATAAAGAACATACTTATAATTATGATGGCAGTTACACCGTAACAATAAGTGGTACTCTAACTCATTTTGGATCCAATGATTATCCAAACGCAGATAAACTTGTAAAAATTCATAGTTTTGGGGAAATCGGGTTAACAGATTTATCATATTCGTGTCAAAATGCTATTAACCTGACAGTTGTCCCCACACAAATACCTGATGAGGTTACAAATCTAAGTTATATGTTTCAAAATGCCTCTTTGTTTAATTATGACATTGGAAGCTGGAATGTAAGTAATGTGACTAATATGTCTAACATGTTTTTTAATGCACCCGCATTTAATCAGGATATCGGGAACTGGGATGTAAGCAATGTTACAAATATGAGTGGTATGTTTGGTGCAAATTATGAAATTTCTAGCACTTTTAATCAGAATATCGGAAACTGGGATGTTAGTAATGTAACTAATATGGATTATATGTTTTATTTCGATACTTCATTTAATCAGGATATTGGAAGCTGGAATGTTATTAATGTAACTAATATGTCTAATATGTTCGGTTACGCGTTTATGTTTAATCAGGATATCTCAAATTGGAATGTTAGTAATGTAACTAATATGGAATTTATGTTTTGTGACGCAAGTTCATTTAATCAAAATATTGGAAGCTGGGATGTGAGCAATGTCACTAATATGAAATTTATGTTTTGTGGCGCAAGTTCATTTGATCAAAATATTGGGAATTGGGACTTAAGCAATGTTACAAATATGCAAGATATGTTTAATTATGCAACTTCTTTTAACCAAGATATTGGAAGTTGGGATGTGAGTAATGTTACTGATATGGGTTATATGTTTTATGATGCAAGTTCATTCAATCAGGATATTGGAAACTGGGACATTAGTAATGCTCAATATATACAGGGTATGTTTAGAAATGCAAGTTCATTCAATCAGAATATTGGAAACTGGGATGTGAGTAATATTACTGCAATGTGGGGTATATTTTGGGGAGCCATTTCATTTAATCAGGATATTGGAAGTTGGGATGTGAGTAATGTTACTGATATGGATTATATGTTTTATGATGCCGGTTCATTTAATCAAGATATTGGAAGTTGGGATGTGAGTAATGTTACTGATATGGGTTATATGTTTTATGATGCCAGTTCATTTAATCAAGATATTGGAAGTTGGGATGTGAGTAATGTTACTGATATGGGTTATATGTTTTATGGCGTTACTCTTTCTGTTGCAAATTACGATTCGCTACTGATTGGCTGGGCAAGTCAAAATTTAAACGATTATATTTATTTTAATGGAGGCAATAGTAAATATTCATGTGAAGCAATAACTGCTCATGATGTATTAACAGGGACTCCAAATTTTTGGAATATTACAGATTGTGGGTTAGCACCTGATGATTTGGCACCTATAAGCGATTTAATAGAATTAGAATCTGTTTATGAAGAATGCTCTGTATTAGACCTAATTGCACCAACAGCAACAGATAATTGTGACGGATCAATTACAGCAACAACAACAAGCGTATTTCCAATCACTGCCTCAGAAACGGTAATTTGGATATATACCGATAATACAGGAAATATTTCAACACAAACACAGGAGGTAATTATAACAGATGTAATTCCTCCACTGGTAGACTTGCTTAGTTTATCTCCTGTAAGTGATGAATGTACTGTATTTGAATTAACTGCACCAACTGCAACAGATAATTGTGACGGATCAATTACAGCAACAACAACAAGCGTATTTCCAATCACTGCTTCAGAAACGGTAATTTGGACATATACCGATAATATAGGAAATATTTCAACACAAACACAGGAAGTAATTATAACAGATGATGAAAATCCAACAATAACGTGTCCATCAGATTTCATTGTAATTGCTGATGATCTTAGTCAAACTTATACCGTGCAAGGTACTGAGCTAAATCCTTTGGCAATCGTTGATAATTGCGAAGGGGCATTTTTATTCAATGATTTTAATAGCGAAAGCAGTTTAATTGGCAGTGCATTTAGTTTAGGAACTACCTCTGTTTTATGGACAGTTGAAGATGCTTCTGGAAACCAAAATTCTTGTAGTTTCGATGTTACTGTAGAAACTTTTGTCGAATTAACTGATATTAATGGCGAAAATCTATTTACTCTTTATCCAAATCCTACAAAAGCTAAAACTACAATTATTTGCGGGAATAAATGTAGTGTAATAAAGAACTATTCATTAAAAATTACAAATACAACTAATCAAATTGTTTATTTAACTACAATAAATTCACAACAAACAATAATTAATTCTTCTGATTGGGCAAAACCAGGAATATATTTTGTTCATTTAATTGACAACTATGGTAAAACTTTAGAAACAAAAAAACTTATAATACAATAAGATTTCTCATATTTTATTTCCTCCTCGCCACAACTATCATTTCCTCGCCATAATTAAGCATTGTAAGTGTATTGTAAACAATGTCGTGCAAAAGTAATCCCAACCAAACTACAAATTTCGGCAACTTTGTTACCTTATTAAAGAAATTCTGCCTTTCTGAGTTTGTAAGGACTGGTTTCTCTTTCGATTTCGTTTTTCTCCTTCTTAACCAAGGCAATAAAGTAAACATTAGAAATAATTTAAGCTCATAAGAAGACTTATATTTAACAACTTCAAAGCCTTTTGCTTCAAGAAGGGTTTTAATTGATTTTTTAGAGAAATAATTAATATGCTCTATTGACATCATGCTCCAGTTTTCTTTTTGCTTACGAGCCACTTTTGAATCAATCTGGGGTACCTGAAGAACAAAATAGCCACCAGTTTTTAAAATACTATGTACTTTTTCAATGGCTTTATCTGGTTCGTTAATATGTTCTAAGACATCCCACATTGTTGCTACATCCCAATTATCAGCCGGCAAATCCAAGTTAAAGAAATTGTCATGAACTACATCAAGGTTTAAATCGTTTGTTGCGTAATGGTGCATAAGCTCACTTATTTCGACCCCACTTGCTTCGAATCCCATAAGTTTGGCAGTATATAAAAAGTGCCCCCATCCTACTCCAATATCGTAAAGTTTGCCGGATTTGACATATTTCTTTATTAGCTTTAATCTTAATTTATGTCGGCGGATTTTGATATAGTTATTTCCACGTCTTACTGATTCAAGAACTTCTTCATCCCTGTAATTTTCATAAGGTATTTGTTCACGATAGAATTGTGGAATAAAGACAAAACCGCAATTTTTACACTCTGCTACTTTAAAGTCTTTTCGTTCAAATTTAACAACAAAATCATCTGGTTTAGAATTTCCGCAAACCTTGCACAATATGTTCTTTTTGTAATCCATATTTTCAACAAATTTAGCATAATTGTTTTTTATGCAAAAACTTTTATGAAATGCTAAAAAAAAGAGGCTGTTAAATTAACAACCTCTTAGAAAATCATACAATTCAAAGGATGTGAAAAATGGTAGGGAGACTACCAAGTCTTTATCCGCATTTTGAATATCCGCAATCTGAACAAATAACACAGCCGTCCTGATAGACCAGCGTGTCTTCTTGTCCACAACCCGGACATTTTACACCTTTTTTAGAAGCCTTTGTGCCATTTGGAATATATTTTTTAAGAGCCCGTTCTACACCATTTTTCCAGTTATTAATAAAATCACTGTCCAACTCAAGAGAAGATACTAATTCTACCGCTTTATCTATGGCCATACCATGACGCAGAACTCCAGATATGAGTTTTGCATAGTTCCAGTAAGTTTTATCGAACTGATGCGAAAGTCCCTGGAATGTCGTTGCATAACCATATTTATTAGTATATTGGAAATCGTATCTTGATGTGCCGTCTTCGAAACGTTCTTTGATAATTCTACCTGTTTCAATTGTACTTGGAATATTTAAAGCATCTTCTTCGACTCTACCAGTAAATATTTCGTATGGAACTCCATTCATCAAACCGACAAATGCAATCCATTTTTCTTTGTTATTCTGGAATCTTACAATATCAGCTTCGAGAACCTTCGGGCGTTTTAGTTCAAGTACCCTGTTTTTATCACCATCTTTATTTGAGATGAGTACGCCATCTCTTGAACCTTCGCGATAAACAGTTACTCCTTTGCAACCGCTCTTCCATGCTTCGAGATAACATTCTGCAACAGTTTCTTCCGAAACGTTTTCGGGCATATTTACAGTAACACTTATGCTATGATCAACCCATTTTTGAATTGCACCTTGCATTGTAATTTTGCTTAAATAATCAATATCTTCGGCAGTTGCTTTGTTATAAGGTGATTTTGAGACAATCTCATTTATTTCGCTCGGGCTCATTTTCTTAACTGCTTCCACATCATATTTATTGACCTGCAACCATGTAATAAATTTATGGTGAAAAACATTATATTCTTCCCATTTATCTCCTTGTTCATCAACGAAATCAACTCTTACTTCGGCATCATTTGGATTTACTTTACGTCTGCGAGTATAAAATGGACGGAACACAGGTTCAATGCCTGAAGTTGTCTGGGTCATAAGACTTGTTGTTCCTGTAGGTGCAATGGTTAAGAGCGAAATATTCCTTCTACCCCATGTTTCCATTTCCTTTATCAATTCAGGATCGGCTTCGCGTAAACGATTAATAAACGGATTGTTTTTCTCTCTCTGGAAATCGAAAATTGAAAAGAATCCACGTTCTTTAGCAAGATTTACAGACGATCTGTATGCTTCAATTGCAAGAGTTTTCTGAACCTCAACAGCAAAATCAATAGCATCTTCAGAACCATATTTTAAATTTAATCCAGCCAACATATCGCCCTCAGCAGTAATGCCGACACCGGTTCTTCTTCCTTCTTCTGCTTTTTTTCTAATATTTTCCCACAACTTCTTTTCTACTCTTTTAATCTCAATATCTTCTGGATCGTTAGTTATTTTTGCAATGATTGAATCTATTTTTTCAAGTTCAAGATCAATAATATCATCCATTATTCTTTGTGCATAATGAACGTGTTGAATAAATTTATCAAAGTTAAATTTTGCCTCAGTAGTAAATGGATTATCTACATAGGAATACAAATTCAGGGCTAGTAATCTGCATGAATCATAAGGACAAAGCGGAATTTCTCCACAGGGATTTGTAGAAACTGTTTTATAGCCTAAGTCAGCATAACAGTCAGCAACAGATTCGTTTATGATAGTATCCCAGAATAATATTCCCGGTTCTGCAGATTTCCATGCATTATGGATAATTTTCTTCCATATTTTTTGTGGATCTACTTCTTTAATAAATTTTGGTGCTTTATCGTCAATTGGATACTGCTGAATGAATTTATCTTTATTAACAAGGGCATTCATAAACTCATCCGTGATTTTAACCGATACATTTGCGCCTGTAACTTTTCCTTCAGTAAGTTTTGCATCAATAAAATCCTCACAATCGGGGTGTTTAATAGAAACACTTAACATTAATGCTCCACGTCTACCATCTTGAGCCACTTCGCGGGTTGTATTAGAATATCTTTCCATAAATGGAACAATACCTGTAGATGTTAATGCAGAGTTTTTGACAGGAGATCCCTTTGGGCGAAGATGAGAAAGATCGTGACCTACGCCACCACGTCTTTTCATTAATTGCACCTGTTCCTGA
The DNA here is from genome assembly GCA_028697515.1 of Bacteroidales bacterium. Taxonomy (GTDB): domain Bacteria; phylum Bacteroidota; class Bacteroidia; order Bacteroidales; family ML635J-15; genus Bact-19. The sequence goes on from JAQVEY010000010.1 coordinate 12,048, forward strand.
TCAATTTTTAGAATACCACCATAAGAATCAGTCAATTTATCGTGACCAATAACAAAGCAATTAGACAATGATACTATTTGCATATCATTTCCAATACCCGACATTGGCCCTCCCTGAGGAACAATATATTTAAAATCTTTAAGCAAGTCATAAATAAGTACCTCTGGCATCGGATTTTCATATTTTTGCTCTATTCTGAAAATTTCCCTTGCCAACCTTCTGTGCATATCATCAGGTGTCAATTCGTATAAATTCCCATCGGAGTCCTTAAGAGCATATTTATTTATCCATACCCTTGCTGCTAATTGGTCTCCCTTAAAGTATTCCTGACTTGCTAATAATGCTTCTGCATCGTTGAATACTTTTTTCTTGACGTCTGTCTTAAATTCCTGTTCTTTCTTCTTTTCTTCCTGATACATATCTAATAATATTTTATAATATCTCTTTTTCTATTTCAATTTCGTCTGAATTCTCCTCATTTTTATTTGAGGAATTTTGGCAACCACTAAATTATATCATTTCCAACAAAAAAAATTATCAGGTTATTAACAATAAATTAATTATAACTAAATATTAAATATAAATTGCGGAATATCAGACACTTACTGAATTGCAAGAAAATTTGTGAAAAAATATATTAACCGTATAAATGCTTAATTTTTAAGCTATTCAGAAATTTAAATACTACTTTTTAACAAATAAATGTTTATTTATATCAGACTTGGTTGATAATTACGGCATATTGCTGATTATCAATTATTTAGTCCTCCGTTATTAAAGGGCGTATGAACAAAAGAAATTAACAATTTAGTAACACTAATTAGGGTAATTGTGTTTAATTTTTGACAAGAATCTGCATTTTTTCATCAATTTTTGATGTAGCACCGAAAGATTTTTGAATATATACTTCAGTTTGATTTTTTATTTGAATTAATATTTTTTGTTCACTAAACAGCATATTTATTATAGATTCAAAATTTTCGTAGTCCCCAATTTCAAAGGCAGTTTTTCCTGAGATTAAATCCACGGCTTCTTTAAATTTTTT